>JAHEDA010000132.1 GCA_024641445.1 Gammaproteobacteria bacterium | reverse complement strand
CGATGACAATCATCACAGGTATTACTGCTCTGGATATGATTCGCGGGTTTGCCGGTGGCAGTGGAGCCGTTATGACAACTAAAGCAACTGCCGGTGACCTTGGAGTGATCAAAACGTACCGGTAACCAGGCGCGGGTGCCATGACAGGTATCGCAGGATGCCGAGGTCTGTGGATGATTAGCGGGTTTGCCACCCATGCCAGCACGGGCACCGTTATGACAACTGGTGCAGGAACCATAGATGGAAATGTGATCAACACGCGCCGGTGTCCATGCCGTCTCCAGATGGCAGTCGCCACAGCTATTGCTGCTATTAATGTGTGAGGTGGGTTTTTTGGTGGCGTTCATCTGCGAGACCTGTGCGTGGCAACCCTCACAGCGGGTGGGTATGCCCTTAAAGATGCCGCGGATGTGGCAGCTATCGCAGGTCAGCCGTTGGTGCTTTCCCGAGAGGATGAAGCCCGTATTATCGTGGTCAAAGTTCTTGCCGGGTTGAGCTGTTGAGCCTGCGGCCAGTGCTTGCTGACTGAGGCCAATACCCAGTGCCAGGACTAGTTGTACGAGAACCAGATTAATACGCAATTGCCTCTTCATACCTTTACCTTATCGTTTAAAGTCGATGTCCTTGAATGAGCGCGTGCTGTGACAGCGGGCGCAGTCATCACCGAATTGTCCGTTATGGGTATCATCGGTGCGGTGACAGGCAATGCAGGGCCTTGGTCCACGTTCGATGAGTGTAGTACCACTGCTGTGGCAGGCATAGCAGTGAACCTGCTTGTGGGCACCATCGATCTTGAACTTTGATTGGGAATTGTGATTGAATCGCCATATCTTCCAGCCGTTAGGGTTGTGGCACTGCTGACACTGTTCGCCTAAACGACGTTTGTGTGTGTCGTCCTGTTTGTGACAGCCATAACACTTGCCGTTAACATCCTTATAGGAAGTACTGAGATGGCATGCCTCACAGGCCTGTGAGGCATGCAGTCCAATGAGCGGGAACTTGGTCAAGTCGTGGTCAAAACGTACCTTGTTACCCCAGCCGGTTTCATTATGGCAGTTTTGACATTGCTTACCCTGTTGGCCCTTGTGTACATCATCGAGTTGGTGACAGTCACGGCAAACACTAGATAACTTTTCCGTGTAAGGATTGGATTTGTGGCAGGCCGTACACGTAGCATCTTTATGTTTACCGCGTAGTGAAAACTTGGTCTGTCGGTCATGATCAAACTTGCTGGTCTTCCAGCCCTTGTCGCTATGGCACTTCTCACACTTGTCGCCGTAATTACCCTTGTGCACATCATCAAATTGATGGCAGCTCACACAGGTCATCTTGATTTTGACCTTTTTGGCGTCTTCCTTATGGCAGGCCGCGCAACGCAGGCCAGTGTGCTTGTTGAAGAGGGGAAATTTGGTCTTGCGGTTATGATCAAAACTGAGTGATGACCAGCTATCACTGTTATGGCACTTCTCACATTTATTGCCGCTCTTGCCATTGTGGATATCGTTGACCTTATGACAGGCATAGCATGTATCCGGGGTATTTTTATAGCGGTCACGCACATGACAGGCCGCGCAGGTCGCCTTTGTGTGGCCACCCTTTAATCGGTAGTGAGTCTTGTTGTGATCAAACTTAATTGCGCGCCAGGCCTGTTCGGTGTGACACGTTGTGCAGTGCTCCATGTCCTTGTCGGTGCTATTTTTATGCGGACTATCCTTCTTATGACAGGCAATACAGCTGGTGCTCGCCTCGCGAAACTTTTTGCCTTTTGCATGACACGAGGTGCAGCCCACATTCTGGTGGCGGTCATGGAGGGGAAAGTCAGTTTGATGGTGATCAAAACTCAGACTGTCAAATTTCACGATATCGGCATCCCGCCCGATGTGCTCGGTATGGCAGCTCTTACACTTGGCGGGACCATGAGTACCGAGCCGGCCATGAAATCCTTGTTTTTTCTTGAAATCAGCGGCGATCTCTTTGTGGCAATCCAGACAGAGGGCGCTCTGGTCTTCCTTGCTCAATAAACGGTGACAATTGCTGCACTCTTGTTCATATTTGGCGTGGCCTTTGATGACCTTCCCCGGCATGATCATGGATTCAAGGCTGTCGGCCTGGGCGGCGCCCAGATTCAGTACTTGTAGCATGCAGAGTGCGAGGAGGGTGATGGCAGTCCGTTGCAGCATGAGGGTATCAATAAATGTGAACGGCAATGACGTGCACGATGCCGGTGATGAGTAACAGGATAAAGAGTGGAAAGTGCGCGACATGCCACAGCCCAAAAAGACGTTCATACATCGTGAAGGTGGTGAGTACACGCATCGATTCAATGTAACTCTTGAGGCGACGGAAGGCATCATGTACCAAAGCATGCAACATGCGCTTATCCCAGCCTCGGGCGGCGCTTTGGCGACGCAGGTCTTTGCGGACGCTGCGGATGATGGTATGGCGGGTCCAGATACATCGCAGGTGGATCAGAGGTAGCTGCAATAGAATACTCATCAGGCTACGGCGTTTCAGTACGTAGGCCTCAAGGCGTTTGATGCGGTCCACGTTCCTGGCCGAGAGTTGCAGATGCCCGCTCAACTTACCTTTGGTAATTTTCAGTTCCTGTCGTAACTCCTGTAAAGTGGTGCGCTGGCCATAGAGTCCGTGATGGATCTTGGTATATATATAACGACCAATCAGTCCACTACCCGCGACCAGCAGCATGGAGAAGAAGGCGAGGTTGCTATTGAGGGAGCCGAGCGAGAAGTTGGCATGAAACAGGATCAACACCGGACCGAGCACCCCCAACAGCATGTGTAAGCGGAACCAGTGTTTTACGGCACCGAGGCGACGCATAAAGCGCGCCTGCTTGCGCAGCGGATAGAGCAGGAGCAGCAGCATTGCGCTTCCACCAACAATGCCCAACATATATCCGGTGCCCTCTTCCGCGCTGAGGTTGTTGTCTTCGCGGATGCTCCAACCAAAGATTAGTAGGCCTAGAATAATGAGGGCAAATAACCGTTCAAACCATATCCCGATGGTCTCAGCAACGCGGGGGGAGTGGCGGGGCGTTGTCGTGACCGTCCCATGCATGGAGGGGGTTGTTTCTGGTTTAGCCAACATCGGGACACCTTACCCTAACCTAAGTGGTTTAACTCAATTCAGCCAGACGATACTACTGGCGGTGTGTTCGCAAACAAGTAATCATAGTGCAGCAATCTAAACCTGCCATGTGATAGCTTTCACATCGCGGGGGCCGCTTGATCTGTTGCAATGCCCGTGATTAGCCTATCAATAACACACAACGATAGAAATAGATGGAACTGAGTGCCAGTAATCTGGGTTGTACTATCGATGGTCTCTCCCTCTTTGCCGGAGTCAGCTTCAATCTGTCCCCTGGGCAGGGCATCCTGTTGCGTGGCGCCAATGGCAGTGGCAAGAGCACCCTGTTGAGAATGTTGTGTGGCCTGCGCTGGCCAGATGCGGGTGAGGTGCGTTGGGGGCAACAGGTGATTCGGCATGTCCGCGCCGAATTCCAGGCCAGCCTGGCGTATCTTGGTCACAAGGATGGGATAAAGGATGACCTGACCGCGCTTGAAAATTTATTATTCGGAAACTTTCACCAAGGCGTTGACTCTACGTCGGTGATGCAGGCTTTGAATGAGATGGAATTAGGTGCAACTGCCGATACACTTGGGCGGCAACTCTCCGCCGGGCAGCGTAGGCGCTTGGCCTTGATACGGGTGCTGCTTTCAAAAACCAGGCTCTGGTTGTTAGATGAGCCGTTTACGGCACTCGATAGTGTGAGTTGTTCCAGGCTTGAGGCACATATACGGCAGCACCTGCAAAACGGTGGCATGCTGGTGTTGACCTCACACCAACAGCATGGCCTGGATGACCTCGGCCTGAAGGAGATCCACCTGAGTCATGGCTAGTCTGTCGCTTACCGCCAGTTTTATGCAACTGTTACAGCGGGATCTCTTGCTGGCGCTGCGGCGGCGCAGTGAACTGGTATCACCGCTGGTGTTTTTTGTCCTGGTGATAAGTCTCTTTACGCTGGGCAGTGGTGCCTCGGCAACAACACTGGGGATGATCGCGCCCGGGATCTTTTGGGTTGCGGCGCTCCTGGCAGTGTTACTTGGGCTGGAGGGTATCTTCCGCGCAGATTTTAGTGATGGCAGTCTGGAACAGCTTTTATTGTCGGGTATGCCCCTAAGCGTACTCGTGCTGGCCAAGGTGACGGCGCACTGGTTGGTGACCGGACTGCCGTTATTATTATTGGCCCCGTTACTCTCGCTGATGTTACGGATGCATAACGATGTGGTGTGGGTATTGATGGCCACGCTGCTGCTCGGTACACCTGTGCTGAGCCTGGTTGGCGCGATTGGTGTGGCCTTGACGGTAGGTCTGCGTCAGGGCGGAGTCCTGTTGGCGGTTTTGGTATTGCCCCTATATGCCCCCATCCTGATCTTTGCAACGCAGGCGGTTGGTTTTGCCGCAGATGGGCTACCGGTCACAGCGCACCTTGCCATACTGGGGGCATGCTTGGCGGCGGCGTTGACCCTGGCGCCCTTTGCGATCAGCGCTGCATTGCGTGTCGGGATAAATTGAAATGTGGACTATTTTTCATCGCTGGGCCTCACCACCGTATTTTTACCGGCAGAGTACGCGCCTGCTACCCTGGTTGAGTGCCATATGCGCACTGCTGATTATTGCCGGTCTGATCGGTGGGCTCATCCTGGCGCCGAGCGATTACCAGCAGGGCGAGAGCTACCGCATTATCTATATTCACGTCCCCAGTGCCTGGATGTCGCTCTTTATATATATGGTAATGGCGAGCTCCGGCGCGATTGCCCTGATCTGGCGCATCAAGCTGGCCGAGGTGATGCTGGTCGCCAGTGCCCCGATAGGGGCGAGCTTTACCTTATTAGCCCTGTTGACGGGGGTATTGTGGGGCAAGCCCATGTGGGGGGCATGGTGGGTGTGGGATGCACGGCTCACCTCGGAGCTGTTGTTACTCTTCCTCTATCTCGGCATCATTGCCCTCTATAACGCCATCGATGATAAGCGCCGTGCCGCCTCGGCCATTGCGGTGCTGGCGCTGGTGGGGGTGGTGAATATCCCCATCATTCACTACTCCGTGCAGTGGTGGAGTACCCTGCATCAGGGGCCGACCGTGACGAAGTTTGGCGCACCCTCGATTTATATCGGTATGTTGATACCACTCCTGTTAATGGCGTTGGGCTTTATGCTGTTTTATGCCATCAGTGTGTTACTGCGTGCGCGCACCGAGCTATTGGCGCGTGAGGCAGCCAGTCGCTGGGTGCGAGAAATGCTGGAGGAGGCTTGATGCGCGAATTTTTTGCCATGGGTGGTTATGCCTTCTATGTCTGGACCTCCTATGCGCTTGCCTGCGTGATCCTGGCCTGGAACATTTTGTTGCCGCATCGCGTCCATAAAAGATTCATCTCACGACTCAGGCGGCGCCTGACACAAAGGACCCAAGCATGAATCCGCAACGCAAGCGACGTTTGTTATTTATCGGTTTGCTCATCGCCGGTACGGGCACCGCCGCCGGGTTGGCGCTGTACGCCTTTAATCAGAACATGATGTACTACTACAAACCTGCCGAGGTGGTCTCCGGTGAGGCCCCTGCCAATACCACTATTCGCGTCGGTGGTCTGGTGGTGTCAGGCAGTGTACATAAAGAGGATGAAAGCACGGATGTGTCTTTTGTCATTACCGACCTGCATTCCAATATACGCGTGCAATATAAAGGTATCCTGCCGGACCTGTTTCGCGAGGGGCAGGGGGTAGTGGTGAGGGGTAGGCTGAATAAGGAGGGTATCTTTGTCGCGGAGGAGGTGTTGGCCAAGCATGATGAGAAATATATGCCCCCCGAGGTTGCCGACTCTCTATCCGAGAATGCAAACGGGACCAGGCCCCAGTGATCCCGGAACTCGGTCACTTTGCCTTGGTGCTGGCCCTGGCGCTGGCGCTGGTTCAACTCATCTTTCCCCTTGCCGGTCTGCATTGGCGAGTCTCGGCGTGGGTGGCGCTCGCTGTCCCCGTCGCACGCTTGCAGGCATTGAGTCTGAGTCTGGCGATGTTGTCGCTGGGCTATGCCTTCGTCACCTCTGATTTCTCTGTTACCTATGTGGCCGAACACTCCAATACCGCACTGCCGTTAATTTATCGTATCTCGGCGATCTGGGGTGCGCATGAGGGGTCCTTGTTGCTGTGGGCCTGGACCCTGGGGTGTTGGACCTTTGCGGTCACCGTGTTTAGTCGCGGCATGCCAACCGCGATGCGCGCGCGCGTCCTCGCCGTAATGGGTCTAATCAGTGTTGGCTTTATCTTGTTCATGCTTACCACCTCGAATCCCTTCGAGCGTTTACTAGTGGTGCCGCTTGAGGGGCAGGACCTCAATCCTCTGTTGCAGGACCCCGGCCTCGCCTTTCACCCGCCGATGTTGTACATGGGCTATGTTGGCTTCTCCGTGGTGTTTGCCTTTGCCATTGCCGCGATGCTGGAGGGCCGATTGGATACGGCCTGGGCGCGTTGGTCACGCCCCTGGACCCTCGTCGCCTGGGTGTTCCTGACCCTGGGGATCACTCTGGGCAGCTGGTGGGCCTATTATGAGTTAGGCTGGGGCGGTTGGTGGTTTTGGGACCCGGTGGAGAACGCATCCTTTATGCCGTGGTTGGTGGGCACCGCCTTGTTGCACTCACTCGCGGTAACCGAGAAGCGCGCCACCTTCAAGGCCTGGACCGTACTGCTCGCCATCTCGGCGTTCTCGCTGAGTCTGCTCGGGACCTTCCTGGTGCGCTCGGGTGTCCTTACCTCGGTACATGCCTTTGCCAGTGACCCGGCACGCGGGGTATTTATCCTGATCTTCCTG
>JAHEDA010000131.1 GCA_024641445.1 Gammaproteobacteria bacterium | reverse complement strand
AAACCAACGGCCTCTCTAACAAGGGAGGTAAACTGGTTTAGCTCTGCCGGGGTATACGGTTGCGCGACTGGTTTCCCTTCTGCTTCAACGGTCATTTTATTATCGACCACGACAGCGATAGACAAGCGTTTGAGACTACCAGGGCTGCGACTCGTGTGTGAGATTGTCTTGTCCAGTTCATAATTGCGAGTTGAGCGAGACTTGCTACTGGTCGGTGTCTGTTGCGTAGACTGCCCCTGAGTCGCCACTTGTTCCGGTGCTACACCCGCAGCGGGTGGCTCATTGGAGAGGGCGCCGGGGATACCACCCGTACCACTACGCCCAGTCGCCTTCTCATCAACCGTTTGTTCACTTCGCAACGCGGGTAGATCTGGGTTAAAGGTCTCCTGAGTCAGCTCTGTAACCGAGTAATCCATATCGGCTGCGACCTGGGCACGCACCTTATCCAAACCGACGAGTGGCGACAGTATCTGTTCAATTCGCTGAATATAGGTATTTTCCAGGCGACGAGTATAGTCAAACTGAGTCTCTGTAAGTTTAATTCCCGACGGCGTTTCATCCTGTGTTAACAGGCGCCCTTTATCGTCAACGACGGTTACGTTCTCAGATTCAAGATTGGGGATACTTGCTGCAACGAGGTGACGGATAGCCTTGACCTGTTCATCCTGCAAACGTTGGCCGCTGGCAAGCGTCAACATTACCGAGGCACTGGTCTTACGTTTGTCACGAATAAATGCCGATTCCTTGGGTAGAGCCAGATGTACGCGCACATTTTCAACGCCACGCACTGACATAATAGTCCGTGCCAACTCTCCCTCGAGTGCACGCTGGTAGCGTGCCGTCTGTACAAAACTACTGGTACCAAAGCTTTCTTCCTTATTGATCAATTCAAAGCCGATACTCTTATCAGAGGGAAGATTCTTTGCCGCCAACAGCATTCTGGCCTGGTGTAACTTGTTGGATGGGACCATCAATACACCGGAGTTCGGCTCTATATTATATTGAATTTTCTCGGCCTCCAGCACGTTAACAATCTCGGAGGTGTCGGCAGGAGAGAGTTTGGTAAACAGGACACTGTAGTTCTCGCTTTGCGACCACAGTACCGCGGAAACCGCAATGGCAACACTCAAGGCAATTCCGACGCTAAACAAGACCAGTCGCCAACCCGGTTGACTAATTACGTCCTGGATGGGTTCAGCCAATTTATCCAACCGTGAGGGCGGGCGATCAACCTTGGCGATCGCCCTGCCAGCCGTAGCCGCTCCAGAGGGACCGGGCATAACAATATCATCGGTGTCGATAGCGGAATTTTCGGTTGCCTGCATAATTTACTTCTCCAATCCTGTGTGCCTGCGTATTCTTAGCCTGTAGTTAAATACCGGCTAAACCTGCATATTCATGATTTCCTGGTAGGCACTCACCAATTTGTTACGCACCTCCAGCATAGCCTGAAAAGAGACAGAAGACTTCTGCAGGGCGATCATCATTTCTGACATCTGCACATTGGGGTCGCCCTTCTGAAAGGCATCGGCTAGACGCGCCCCCTCTTGCTGAACATCATTAACTTTATCAATTGATTGACGCAGGAGATTTGCAAAACTATTTTCTGGAGCGCTTGCCGTTGGCACTGTTTTACCCTGTGCCTGCGCCGCCAGTGCACGCATCTGCACCAGGAGGGTATCGGGTGAAATCGTATTAGACATAACTACCTCTCAAGTGAGATACGCGATTAAAATGCTTCAAGCCCAGCTCCACCGCCGGGGATATCGAGCCCCGCATCACGCATGCGTGCCAGTTTGTAGCGAAGCGTCCGCTGGCTGATACCAAGCCTTGCTGCGGTTGCCTTACGGCTACCCCCCTCGGCCTTGATAGTCTTGATAATGATTTCCCATTCATGTTGCTTGAGATCATGATTCAACCGATCACCCTGTGGGGCGTCTTCATTACTAGTCGGCATTTGAGCTGATGGCATCGCAGTTGAGACTGTGGCAAGCATTTTTCCTGAGGCCTCGAAGATGACATCCTGTTCGGTGATAGCCCCCCCCTGTTGCATAATGAGACAGCGCTGGATGACATTCTCAAGTTCACGCACATTGCCCGGCCAGTCGTGGCCCTGGAGTTTCAGTGCCGCCTCACTCGACAGTCCTGGAATTGCCTTGCCAGAGGACACAGTATATTTTTGCAGCAACTGCTCGGTCAGAGCCACGATATCTCCACGGCGCTCACGTAGCGGACTGATATGCAGGGGGAAAACGTTCAGACGGTAAAATAAGTCTTCTCGGAAACGTCCCTGCTGCACCGCCTGACGCATATCACGGTTTGAAGTTGCCAGTACCCGCACATCCAGGGCAATCAATTTATTCCCACCCAGACGTTCAACCTCACGTTCCTGTAACACCCGCAACAACTTGGCCTGTAGACCCAGATCCATCTCAGAGATTTCGTCCAACAACAAGGTGCCGCCTTGAGCCATCTCAAATTTGCCTGGACAGGCCTTATAGGCCCCGGTGTAGGCACCCTTCTCATACCCAAACAGGGTAGCCTCTAACATATTCTCGGGTATGGCTGCACAGTTGATAGCAATAAAAGGTTGTGCGGCGCGTGGAGAATTCAAGTGAATATAACGCGCCAACACCTCTTTACCCGAACCACTCTCGCCAGTAATCATTACCGTGGCATCACTCTCTGCAACACGTCGCGCCATCGACAGGAGATTTTTCGACACCGGATCATCCGCTACCATCTTTTCATCCGTGGTACGAGGCTGGGCGACATAACGCCCTACCATATTCACAAGCACCTCGGCCTCAAAGGGCTTCACCATGTAGTCCACGGCGCCATCACGCATCGCATCAACGGCCTGTTGAATCGATCCATAGGCCGTCATCAACATTACGGGCAATTCTGGCTGACTGATTTTTATTTGCTTTAATAGATTGTGACCGTCGACATGCGGCATATGAATATCACTCACTACCAGATCGAAACTGGTCTTATCCAGTTTTCTCAGTGCGTCGTCGCCATCAACCGCAGTAACAATCTCATAACCGGCCATTTGCAGAGTATCCGCCAGCGCCTCACTCAGGGCGGTATCATCTTCCGCGATCAGAATTCGTGATTGATTCATGCTGCACCTCTTGATGTGGCAGTGTGTGGATGTGTTGATATCGCCTGCTCCGCAGGTGACGCCATGATAAATAAATGTTCTTTATTAAGTTCCAGGCGAGTGTGTGGAAAGATCAAACTGAATCGACTGCCTTTTCCCAGCTCGCTCTCCAGCTCGACATTGCCATCGTGCGCACGGACGACCGTCGCGACCACCGCCAAACCAAGACCGGTACCCTCCGCACGGGTGGTATAAAAGGGTTCAAAGGCACGTTGTTTTGACTCGGAGGAAAAACCGGGCCCATTATCTGACACTGATAATGACAACTCCTGTGCATCGGTCAGACTTGCCTCAATAATAATCTCTCCACCTCGTGCCATTGCCTGTTGTGCATTCACCACCAGATTGATGAGCGCACTGAGCAACACTTCTCGATTGCCCCACATCTTTATCGAGCACGTTGCATCATTAAGATAAAGCGAGGTCCCGGTCGCACGTAATGGTGCCTCGACCGTTGTCACCATCTCGACCAGGAGATCATGCACCTCAAAGTACTGCTCTCCCGTGACGGTGCCGCGTGCATACAACAACATATCGTTAATAAGGCATTCCAAGTGGCGCAAGCGACTGATAATTTTTTCGGCGGATTGTTGCCGTTGTGTCTCATTGACTTGAATCCGTTTCAGATTCGAGGCATTGAGCAGTGCGGATGAAAGTGGCGTACGGATCTGATGCGCCAGTGCGGCAGCCATCTGACCCATTGCCGCCAACCTCTGATGCTGACTTAAACGGTCCTGGAGTGCGCGCATTTCTGTCACGTCGGTAATAAGCAATATCTGCCCCGGCTCGGTACCCAAGGGGCAGGTTGAGATGTTGACGCGACGCCCATCAACCAGGGAGACCTCATGGCCATCATCACTACGGGGAGAAAAGACGCGATCGATTAGTGATAACCAGGCCTCACCCTGCACGAGACCTTCCAGCAACTCTCCTGCTGCCGGGTTGAATTCCTGTATGCAACCTTTCCCGTCCAGCACCACCACACCACCGGGCAGGGCATTCAAGAGTGTGGTAAGCCGACAGGCCAGGCGTTCTTTCTCGGTTAGTTCCTGGATACGTGCATCTCGCGCCGAGGCCAGCTCACTGGTCAGCTGCGTGACTTGTCCCTGGAGGGACTGATAGGAGTCCGCCAGTTGCTGCGATAACTGGTTAAAGGTGTGAAAGGCCTCTTCCAGGCCCTCGGGTGCCAGCAGTGTGGTGGGTATTAGCGCCAACTTTTTGCTCCAGTGCGAGATACATCGAACTCAGTATCCACACAAGGCAAAAACCGTGCCTAGGGAATGATAGCTTTAATTTCAGCTAGTTAGATAAGACTACGATAATGAAGGTCAAATTCCTGACGCCTGTTCCTGTCGTTGCAGGCCATATTTCCTCATCTTCTCCACCAGGGTGGTTCGACGCATGCGCAGGCGCTCGGCGGCATGCGCCACCACCCCTTCAGCATCATCAAGCGCCTGTTTAATGAGTGAGAATTCCAGGCTGGAGAGATGCTCCTTCAGATCCAGTCCAGAACTCGGTAGCCGAGGCTCTTGTAGGAGATCAGGGGACATCACGCTGGAAAGCCCCGCAGTTTCATCGTGATCCGCGCTAACATCCTCTGGCGCCTCGCCCTCAGGCAGGCCCTGACGGAATTTTTTTGGTAGATCTCGCACATCAACCAAGCCGTATGGGTGCATGATGATCAGGCGTTCCACCAGGTTAGACAACTCACGGACGTTGCCCGGCCATCCATAGACCATTAGCGTATTCATTGCCGCGGCGGTTAGACGTACGGAACCACGTTGTTCATGTTCCATACGACGAATAAGCTCCTTTACCAGTAAGGCAATATCCTCTGCCCGTTCGCGCAGGGGCGGCATTTCAATGGGAAACACATTTAAACGGTAATACAGGTCCTCACGAAAACGTCCCTGCTCAATCTCATCTTCAAGTTCTCGGTGAGTCGCGGCGATAATCCGCACATCGGATTGGATAGGCTTATTGCTCCCAACACGCTCGAAGGTCCGTTCCTGCAGTACGCGCAAGAGCTTTACCTGCATAGCTAATGGCATGTCACCGATCTCGTCCAGGAATAGCGTGCCGCCTTCGGCGAGTTCAAATCTGCCCTGCCGTGCACTAATGGCACCCGTAAAGGCCCCCTTCTCGTGACCAAATAATTCACTCTCGAGCAGATCAGGCGGTATCGCGCCGCAATTTACGGGTACAAAGGGCTTGTTCCGCCTGGAAGAGAAATAGTGAAGATTCCGTGCAACGACCTCCTTGCCCGTACCAGACTCACCCAGGATGAGGACGTTTGCGTCGGTATCCGCCACCTGCTCGATAAGTTTCCGTACGGATTGGATTGCCCGGCTGTTACCGACCAGGCTACGAAATAAGATGCCATTACTGGAGCCATGGCGCTGTTTGCTATCGGCAAAGACATCGGCAAGATGCAAGGAATGAGTGAATTGACGGTATTTGAGTGGGAGGTCCAAACGCGCACAAATCAGTTTTGCCAGCTCAGGCGCCACGCTGGAGTCGTGCTTTGCGGGGACCAAGATAACCGGTAGCGATTCACCAAAGTGTGCCTTGAGTCCCTGGGCCTCTGACAATGTCGCGGGGGTAGCCGAGTCGGCCAGAAAAACTGCATCAACCTCGGCCTTACCCATCCCACGCCACTGTTGATAGCCTGCAAGATTGACATCACCGTAATCAATGAAACTGAGGATGGTCTGCAAAGTTTGCTGGATACCGCTATCGTCTGCTACCACCAACACGCTCATGCACTGTCTCCCTAACAGCTATACCCGAATTAATTAAGGATAATGAAACAGTTAACGAAAACTGTGTGGGGCAAGACTAGCCAGTCCGACAGTGAAAGTCAAAATTTTGTCGTTTTAGATATCAGGGGTTAAAGAATGAACAACTGTACCCATACTATATATATTAGGGTGTACTTCATGCGGCATTGCAGACATAAGCGATCAAAAACTCAGACGGTATATGACTAATGCGTAAAACTGTTATAGGCACGTATCACCGAATCGCTCCGCCCTTCCAGCATTACATCCAGTTCCCGTGACATCTGCTGTCGCGCCTGCATGCCTAGTGCAATACTCTCGCCGTCTAATTCGACAACGCTCTCCAATAAATCGGCAACATGGGCCAACCCCGCAGGCATGCCCGGGTGCCGAAAGAGGCCATCGATCAGAGCGCGACGCTCTGTCTCGATCTGAACCATCTGCTGCCACTGCTCCTGACGGGCCAGTTCTAGCAGACGCTGGCTGAGCGACAAAATCCGCCCAGCCCAATCACGAAGTTGCGTTGTCTCTTCCATCGTCAACCCGTAATGGCATCGGATTCTACGGGTAGACTCGGTAAGGGCATGTCATCCCATGCGCCCTTGACGGAACGCATCAGTGAAGATACCTCATCCAACATATCTATGTTATTTTCCAGATTCGCACGTAACAAACGACGAATCATGTAATCGTAGAGGTCATCCAGATTTTGTGCAATCTCGCCCCCCGCATCTTTGTTCAAGCTTGCGCGTAGCCCCTCAATAATAGTGATCGCCCAACTAATGTGAACGCCTTTATTAGGAATATCCTTGCGCTCCATATAGCCCTTCGCAATCAGGACCTTTTCCAACACACCCTGCATAAGCATCTGGATAAGACGGTGTGGACTGGCGGCCTCAACCTCGGCGGCTACCCCGATCTGATTGTATTGCTTCACTGCACTGTGTAATTTCGACATATTCATTATGAAACCCCTTTGA
>JAHEDA010000130.1 GCA_024641445.1 Gammaproteobacteria bacterium | reverse complement strand
GTGACCTGCCGGTATCAAAGCCCATTGAGGGGCAAGCTGCTGGATAAACGCCTCTGTAGAAGATGTCTTGGAGCCGTGGTGTGGGACCACCAGCACCGTCGTCTCGGGAATGCCACGGCCCAGCAGGGCCTGCTCGGCCTCGGCCTCGATGTCCCCGACCAAGATAAGGCTGTGAGGACCGGCGCTGACTCGCAAGACACACGAGCGGTTATTGCCGGGTCGTTTAACAAAACTCGATCCAGGTCGTGGGTGCAAAACGTCAAACACAACCCCATCCCAGAGCCAGTGATGCCCTGCCAGGCATAGCTCTGCCTCAGAGGTCCCCAGCGTAGAGGGGACACTGCTTAAAAGCCTTTTTACAGGAAAGGCTTTGCGCAAGGAGGCATAGCCTCCGATATGGTCTTGATCGCCATGACTAATGACCAAGGTATCGATTCGTTCCCAGCCCTTCGCTCGAAGGAAGGGGGTAACGACCGCCTTTCCGGTATCAAACACCCGACTAAAACGCGGGCCAGTATCAAAGACTAAAACGTGCCTGCGGGTTTCCACCACCGCCGCCAAGCCCTGCCCCACGTCGAGCACGCTGAGTAGAAGCTCTGATTCAGAGGGCCGTTCCGGTGGAATGGATAGAATCGGCAATAGCAGCACCACGCCGGGTAATTTGATGCCGAGGCCCCCCGGCGCCAAAATAATCATGATGCCGAGACATGCCAGTAGAATCCGCCACCACGAGGGGGCGAGACCGTGCCACACGGCCAGGTCCCATTGCGAAATGGTTTGTAATAGCCACCAAATTACCTGCATGGCCCATGCGGCCAAGGTCAGTATCGGGCCCGCAAGGGCATCGGAGCATAGGGTAAACAATGTCCCTATAAGGCTTAACGGTACCACCATCAGGCTGACCCAGGGTATGGCCACCGCATTCGCCAGTGGTGAAATTATTGAGGCCTGCTGAAAAAACAACATCAGTAGGGGCAGTAGCCCCAGGCTGACGGCCCATTGAATGTGCCCCCACCGCCACCACTTATTGTTTACCGTTACACGTCCATGGCTGACGTACAGGATTAGTCCAACCGCACTAAAGGACAGCCAAAAGCCCGGTGCCAGCACCGCGAAGGGGTCATACAGGGTAACCAGGAGTGCCGCCAGTGAAAGGGTACGGCCTGGCGTGGTGGCACGGCGCAGAA
Source organism: Gammaproteobacteria bacterium (assembly GCA_024641445.1). GTDB lineage: Bacteria > Pseudomonadota > Gammaproteobacteria > UBA6429 > Thiohalophilaceae > JAHEDA01. Next base: position 5,741 of record JAHEDA010000130.1, on the reverse strand, counting down.
TCAGGCTTAGCAAGACCACGCAGACCATGATCAGCGCACGCTGAGTTGGTATCGCAAAACCTGCCATGGCAGCGTATACCATCGCGGACAGCATCGACGCCCACGCTGCCACCACTTGAGCTGGCCATCGCCACCGGTTGCTCGCGATCAACCGCCATAAACCAAACATAACGAGATAGGACCAGGCCGCCACCAGACCAATATGCAGCCCGGAGATAGCCATGAGGTGATTTGTCCCGGTGCGCTGCATGACCTCCCATTGAGAATCCTCCAGCATCTCCCGCTCACCCAGTGTAAGGGCGAGGATAAAACCCTGTGCCGGGTTTGCCACGAGTTGCTGCCGCAAGCGCTCCCGCAGGGACTCACGCAGGCGTTGAACCGGGTAGTCTTGCGCTCGATCGGTAAGCAAGAGATTGTGCGCCCCCACCTTCACATAGCCGGTTGCATCAACACCATTACGGAATAGCCAGGATTCATAATCGAATCCACCCGGATTCATATAACCACGAGGCCGTTTCAGACGGACCTGTAAGCGCCAGAGTTGTCCGGGGTGGAGGCTTGGCACCGCCTGGTACCAGCGAAGTCGCAGATGCCGGGCATTAAGCTTTGTGCCGAGGTTCTCCCAGCGATTCACCATGAGATCAAATTCCACCCCCCGCTCATGTTGTTGAGGCAGATTGCTAACATAGCCTTCGACCCAGAGGTCTTGGCCCTCGAGTTCCATCGGCCATTGACGGTCTAGGGCCAGGGTCGCAAATGCCAACGCCCACAGCACTCCCATGCCAAAGGCCGCCAGCATGCGTACGATGGCACGACGGGAGAACAGTCCGGAAATGGCAAGGGGAAAAAGGAAAAGCCATGAGACAGATGGCAACACCGAGGCCTGCTGTAACAACAGCACCCCGCCAACAAAGGCTACCGTCCCTGAGCGCATCATAATTTATCTGCTGACGTTCGTACCGAAATCAGCAATAATCCATTCCGTCGCTGATTGGCCGAAACCCGCTATCGCATCCATGCCAAAGAAGTTTATAAAACGCTTTATGCCGGATCATGAAACGATCCGCAACAATCCCCAGTTAAATAAAATATTCGGTACCCTCCTGCACGACCCCAATCTGCTACATCTGAATCGCCGCTCGGTCTCAGGTGCCTTTTACATTGGTCTGTTCATGGCGCTCGTCCCCATGCCCTTTCAGATGGTGCCTGCGGCGGCACTCGCAATCTTGTTCCGCACCAATCTCCCCATCTCCATTGGCCTGGTCTGGGTCAGCAACCCCTTTACCATGCCGCCACTGTTTTACTTCTGCTACAAACTTGGCGCCTGGCTGCTCAATACCCCCTTACAGGCAATGAACTTTGAATTGAGTTGGGAGTGGTTGAGTACGGAACTGGGTGCAATTTGGCAACCCTTTTTACTTGGTTGCCTCCTGGTGGGAATCGTCCTCGCCATGTTGGGCGGCTTGTCGATACGGCTACTGTGGCGACTCAACGTGGTACGACAGTGGCAGGAGCGTCAGCGGCGGCGTAATGCGCGAAAAGGCCAAAATCAGACTTAAAGTAAGTTATCACATTCACATTAAGATACAGTCGTATCCTAATGTTTTATTGAGCTATTTTCCCATCAACGATCTGTAAGACCCGGTCCATTCGATGTGCCAGGGCCATGTCATGGGTCACCACGACAAAGCTCGTCCCCATCTCACGATTGAGTTGGGTCATAAGGGCGTAGATCTGTTCAGCCGTCTTGTGATCCAAATTACCGGTCGGTTCGTCGGCCAGTACACAGGCAGGCCGGGTCACCAACGCCCGAGCCACAGCGGCACGTTGGCGTTCACCACCGGAGAGTTCCGTAGGCTTGTGTTGAACACGGTGCCCAAGCCCGACTTTTGTCAGCATGGCATTTGCCTCTGCCGTGGCCTCACTCGTACTCAAACCTCGGATCAATAGGGGCATGGCCACATTCTCCAGGGCCGAAAATTCGGGTAACAGATGATGAAACTGATAGATGAAGCCCAAGGTACGATTACGCAGGATGCCGCGTTGAGTCTCGTTAAGGGTGGCCATGGCCTGCCCGGCGATCTGGATCTCACCCTGAGTGGGGGTATCCAAACCACCCAAGAGGTGCAACAAGGTGCTCTTGCCCGAACCGGATGACCCCACGATGGCAACCTGCTCCCCCGCCGCGACGTGAAGAGTAATTCCCTTTAAGACATCCACCTGCTGTGGACCCTCAGTAAAGGTCTTGTGCAGGTCCCGACACTCGATCACAAGGCGGGGGCTATTCATAGCGCAGGGCCTCGGCGGGTTGGGTACGACTCGCGCGATAGGCGGGATAAATGGTCGAGACCAGACCGAGCACAAGCGAGACCAGACTAATCATGGTTACGTCGTGCCAGTGCAAGTCGGAAGGCAGTTCACTTATGTAATAGACCCCGGGGTCGAGGATGTGTATCCCGAACAGTTTCTCAAACCACGGCACCACGGTATCGAGATTAAGAGCGAGTAACACACCAAATAGGACGCCTAGAACCGTTCCAATAACGCCTATAAACGTCCCCTGTACCATAAAGATTCGCATTATGAGCGCGGGGGAGGCGCCCAAGGTACGGAGGATAGCAATATCACTCTGCTTGTCCGTCACCAACATCACCAGGGTCGAGACTATATTAAAGGCCGCCACGGCGATGATTAACAGCAGCAAGAGAAAAATCATACGCTTCTCAATCTTGACCGCACGAAACCAGTTGGCGTGATAAGAGCTCCAATCACGGATCCAGAAATCACCATCCATGTGCTGATAGAGTTCCTGCCGCACCTGTGGCGAGTCAAATAAATTTTCTATCTGAACCCGTACCCCCGAGACATCACCATCCATACGAAACAGGCGCGAGGCATCTTCAATGTTTACCAGGGCCATGGCGCTGTCATATTCATACATGCCGATGTAGAAAATGCCACTTACCGTGAAGCGTTTGAGGCGCGGCATCACCCCTGCCGGTGTCACGCTGGCGCTGGGTGTCACCATAGTGACCTTGTCACCTACGGTCACGCCAAGGATACGGGCAAGGTCCTTACCAAGGACGATATTAAAGCGGCCGGGTCGGAGGTCTTCGAGGTGTCCAATCTCCATCTTGCTACCGACCCTGGAGACCTTGTCCTCCATCGCCGGGTCAATTCCACGCAGAATGGCCCCGTTTACATTCGGCCCGAACAGCAGCATGCCCTCTTTTTGTATAAAGGGTGCCGCCGCAACGACCTTGGGGTTGGCCTTCGCCTGTTTAATAGCCTTGTCCCAGTTCTTCAAGCGGCCGTCGTAACTGGTAATGGTTAAGTGCGCAATGACATCAAGGATGCGCTCACGCACCTCCTTCTCGAAGCCATTCATCACCGACAGCACCGTGATTAGCGCCATCACGCCCAGCGCAATCCCCAGGAGTGAGGTCAGCGATATAAAGGAGATGAAGTGATTACGGCGCTTGGCGCGGGTGTAGCGCAGACCGATATAAAGGGAGATGGGTTTAAACATGGGGTGGATTAGAGCATATCCGACTATATTTGTCAGCGCCGAGTTCAATCGACGCCTCACCGCAAAAATTTGTACACTCACGCTAAATATTTCAGAGTGCCTGTCCGATACAAGTGTCTGTGTGCTATAACAAAACAGGCGAAAGGTAGAACGCCTTAAAAAGGTGATTTCTAAAAAATATTATCAAGTGGGTGATACCACAGTCGTAACCGACAAGTATCAACCGTGGCAGTCTTGCTCGACCATAATTGTAAGCGCGACACACCAACACACAGAATATAACGCGTAGCCTGCTCCAGGCCTCGAGCCATTTTAGGGACATATTTGTGGAAAAGAAATTCCAGTCACTCTGGCAACCTGGTCACCTAGTGGGCCTGATGATGCTGGCAGTCTCCCTACCGTTGTTGGTCTGGCAGACAAACGACACCAATCAGATTCTGCTGGCACAACCAGCCTTCCTCGCCCTGCACTCCATGATGGAGACCTTTGCGGTCATCGTCGCCGCCTTGATCTTTTTCACCGCCTACGGCTCACACCCCGCCATGCGCAGTCTGCGCTCTGTGCTAGTGGCCTGTGCCTTCATGGCCGTAACCATCTTCGATACGATGCACTTTTTATCGTACATTGGCATGCCTGACCTGATGAGTGTGAATACTCCCCACAAGGCTATTCTGTTCTGGTTGGCTGGCCGTAGCCTGGCTGCATTCGGCCTCCTCGCCTATATACTCCTGCCCGAATCACGCCTGAGCCAAGACTCGCTCTCACGCTACATCCTATCGATCTCGTTTGTCGTGGTGGTGGTGGTCGCATATCTGATGGCCGCATACCCTGAAGATTTTCCCATCACGTTTGTGCCGGGCCAAGGTCTCACCGAGATTAAGATTGTATCTGAGTGGCTGCTCTTCGGCGTCTATGTTGGCAGCGCTACCCTGTTATATTTTCGTCGTAACGTGATCGCAAATAGTGATATTTCCAGCCTGCTTATTGCCCTGTTACTACTCTCGGCCGGTGAGTTATTTTTCACCATGTATACCCATGTGAGTAATACTGCGAATTTTCTGGGACATGTCTATAAGGTTGTCGCATATTATTATTTGTATCGCGCCTTTTACTATGAGGTCGTGCGACGTCCCTTTATTCAGATTGAGGAGATGCTGTCCCACGATGAGCTAACTGGCTTGTATAGTCGTTCCGCCTTCAATCGACAATTGCAAATCGCCATCACACACACAAATCACCCGAGCACGGCCTGTAGTGTGATCTTGCTTGGACTGGACCACTTTAAAAACGTCAATGCGACGCTGGGTCATGAGAAAGGGGATTTACTCCTAATCGCCGTGGCCGCCCGAATTACCGAGAATCTTCCTGATTCGAGTTTCGTCGCGCGCTTCAGTGGGGATAATTTCGTAATCCTGCTGACAGGGGATTCCGTCCTGCACTCATACGAAATTGGTCAGCGACTTCTGACAACCTTGCACACGGTTTTCAGGCTGGGCCAGGATCATATTGAGATCGGCGCAAGTATCGGCATTGTGAAATATCCGGATGATGGCGACTCCCCCAGCGTATTGATCCGACACGCCGATTTGGCCCTGCACCAAGCCAAGGCTGAGGGACGTAATTGTCAGGTGGTGTTCAGCCACGACCTCTCCGACAAGATTCAGCGGCGTTCACTCATCGAGTCCAATCTGCGCCACGCCCTGCAGCGCAACGAGCTGTCACTCCACTATCAACCAAAAGTCGATCTAGCCTCTGGCAATATCGATGGCTGGGAGGCGCTCCTCCGCTGGCAATCCCAGGAATTGGGGCCGGTGAGTCCCATGGAGTTTATCCCCGTCGCCGAAGAGACCGGTCTAATCCTGCCGATTGGCGAGTGGGTGTTACGTCATGCCTGCACACAAGTCGCCTTGTGGCAGGCAATGGGACTTGCCTCAGGTTCCGTCGCAGTCAATCTCTCTGCACGACAGTTCCGTCAGAATGACCTGGTAGAGGTCGTCCAGCGAATACTCTATGAGACCGGCCTACCTGCGAACTTGCTCGAGCTTGAAATCACCGAATCCATCATCATGTACAACATCAACTCAGCAGAGAACATCATAAAGAAACTGCGAGATATAGGTGTTCGTATTGCACTGGATGATTTCGGCACCGGTTACTCCTCCTTGAGTTACCTCAAGACGTTCTCAATCCATAGTCTGAAGGTGGATCGCTC
>JAHEDA010000129.1 GCA_024641445.1 Gammaproteobacteria bacterium | reverse complement strand
GCTGATTTGCCCCCGCCTCATCGATTACATCAATCGCCTTGTCGGGCAGGTGACGTTCATTGATGTAGCGCGAGGAGAGTTCCACCGCCGAGCGAATCGCCTGGTGCGTGTACTTAACCTGATGATGTTCCTCGAAACGTGACTTGATCCCCTCAAGGATCTGGATGCTCTCTTCCTCAGTGGGCTCAGGTACGTCGATCTTTTGGAACCGGCGCGCCAAGGCACGGTCCTTCTCGAAGATACCGCGATACTCCTGATAGGTGGTGGAGCCAATGCACTTGAGGTCACCCGAGGCGAGTGCCGGTTTCACCAGGTTTGAGGCATCCATAGCCCCACCCGAGGCGGCACCTGCACCAATGATGGTATGGATCTCATCGATAAAGAGGATGGCGCCCGCCTCCTTCTTAACTTGATTGAGCACGGCCTTGAAGCGCTTTTCAAAATCGCCGCGATACTTAGTGCCCGCGAGCAAGGCCCCCATATCGAGAGAGTAGATGGTACTGTTGGCCAGAATATCCGGCACTTCACCCTCAACAATCTTCTTCGCCAAACCCTCCGCCAGCGCGGTCTTGCCTACACCAGCCTCCCCCACAAACAAGGGATTATTTTTGCGGCGGCGACACAGTACCTGCACGGTACGTTCAATCTCGTTCTTGCGACCAATCAGGGGGTCAATCTTGCCATTGCGGGCTTGTTGATTCAGGTTGGTGGCGTAGAGCTGCAACGGACTCTGTTGACTGTCCTCTTGCTCCTCATCACTCGCACTACTCCCTGACGGACGGTCCTCGCTCGTCTTGGAGACGCCGTGGGAGATGTAATTGACGACCTCCAGGCGACTAATATCCTGTTTCTTGAGAAAATAAACGGCCTGTGATTCCTGTTCGCTGAAGATTGCGACCAGGACATTAGCGCCAGTGACCTCACGTTTGCCGGAAGACTGAACGTGAAACACCGCACGCTGTAACACACGTTGGAAGCCCAGCGTGGGTTGGGTCTCACGCTCATCATTGGGAGGAAGCTGTGGCGTGGTCTCATTGAGGAAGTCCGTCAGCTCTTTGCGCAGCTTCTCCATGTCTGCACCGCAGGCCCTTAACACCTCCAGTGCCGCAGGATTATCCAGCAAGGCCAGCAAGAGGTGCTCAACCGTCATGAATTCATGACTGCGATCCCGTGCCGTCTTAAAGGCGTTATTGAGTGAAAGTTCCAGATCTTTGTTCAACATATCAATCCACCTTCAGGAATCAACTTCCATGGTGCAGAGCAACGGGTGTTCATTTTTGCGTGAATACTCGTTCACCTGCGCGACCTTGGTCTCGGCGATCTCACGGGTAAAGACCCCACAGACCCCCTTACCTTGCATATGTACCGCCAACATAACCCTTGTAGCCCCTTCACGATCCATACCAAAGAAGGCCTCCAAAATATGTACGACGAACTCCATAGGAGTGTAATCGTCATTCATGAGAATAACTTTATACATGGGTGGACGTTTTAATTTTGGCTGGGCCTCCTGGAGGGCCAAACCATCGTCACTATGTCCGCGGCGGGTTTCTTCACTCATATGAAAATTCTATAAAACTGCCTATTTTCTGACCAGTATCACGGTTTTAAACGTGGCTTTCGGGCAAAACTGCCCAAGTTTGTCTATATTTATATGCTGTCTATGTAAGGGCTGCAAGGTCAAACTCAAGGATAACAAAGCAGCTAATTAAGACAATAAACCCGTTGTGTTACCACGTGTTTAAGGAGGCTAGGAAGGCATGGCAACAGGAATAGTAAAATGGTTCAGTAATGCCAAAGGGTATGGGTTTATCTCTCCCGAGCAAGGCGGCGATGACATCTTTGCACATTTTTCCATCATTGACATGGATGGTTACCGCACCTTAAAAAAGGGGCAACGTGTCGAATTTGAGTGTACTGCCGGTCCCAAAGGTATGCATGCAACCCGAATCGCCCCCGCTACCGCAGAGGCCATGAAATATACGCACTGAGGCTTTGCCGGCATTTGTCCCGATGGTGTGAATACCATCTGGCGGAGTAGGGAGCGTGTTGTAGAACTTCGAGGAGCCCGGTGGCCTCTCGTGAATGGCGGGCCTGTGCATTGCGTATACACTCCATCGTCTTATCCGTCCCCCACGACAGCAGTATCAATATCTTCACCCGGCAACGACCCTGGGTGTGATAGATAGCGCCCTTGCACGAGGTCAATTCCCAGCCCAGACAAAACTGAATGTGCAGAGGCATCATCGACCGCCTCCGCGATCACCCGCTTACCCAGTGCATGACTTACCTCACATATAGATTTCACGAGCGCTTGGTTTAGTGGATTTGTGCCCAGTCCCTGCATATATGAGCCATCGATCTTTACGAAGTCCACAGGCAATTCTTTCAAATGGGCAAATGATGAATACCCCACGCCAAAGTCATCAAGCGCGGTCAGACATCCCAATAGGTTAACTTTATTGATAAAATTAATTGTCGATTCCATTGATGAAATGGCAATTTGTTCGGTAAATTCAAATACAATATTCCCGGGTCGAATCGCATAATCCTGAATGCACGCCTGTATCAGGCTTAATATCTGCGGATTCCCAACTGAACCTCCAGACAGATTTAAAAACGTCAAGGCATCGCCGCGTGTTACCTGTAGAGCTGCTATTTTCCCGCAAACCATATTGACGACCCATCTATCAATCTCATCCATCAGCCCAAAGCGTTCAGCAATACCAAAAAAAGCCCCCGGCAAGATCAAATTATTGGTGTCTTCATCAAGCAAGCGAATCAACACTTCATAACCAATTCTGGAGCCAGTAATACAATCACTGACCGCCTGATATTCAAGTATAAACTTATCTTCTCGCAGCGCAGTATTAATCCGTTGCGACCAACCCATATCTGAATAGACGGAGTTAACCTTGCTCTTATCTTCTTCTCTATAGATACAGACACGATTTCGCCCCTCACTTTTGGCGACATGACATGCAATATCGGCATGCATTAATAGTTGCTCCTTATTGGCGGTATCCGCACTCATCATCGCCAAACCGATTGATGAGCCAATATCGATAATTTTACCCTCGCAGTGAAACATATAGGTTGCGATTTTTTGTCGATAATACTCAGCCGTCTGAGTTGCATGTTCGAGATCAACGTTGGCCAATAATATTACAAACTCATCACCTCCCAAGCGAGCCAAGATATCGGTTTTGCGAGTGCGCTTACGAAGTATTTCAGCCAGCTCAACCAACATGCGATCACCCTGCAAGTGACCATGGCTATCATTCAGGTATTTAAAGTTATCAAGATCGATATAGAGACAGGCGTAGGAATAGGTTTTGGTCCTCTGCGCATTTTCCACCGCAAGCTCAAGCGCATTGAGGAAATACTGTCGATTATACAGACCTGTTAAGGCGTCATGCTCCGCCATATGACGAAGATGCAACATTACCGCCTTGCGCTCGCTATTATCGGAAACTATTGCAGTATAGAGGCGTTTTGCCCCTGCCGTAATTTCGCTAATCTTGAGCGAGATCGAGATTATTGAACCATCTTTACGCTGCCCTTCCAGCTCCAATTCGCCCCCCAAAAAGTCATGCGTACCGGCTAATAGATTATGGGTAAAGTTGACAGCCGCCTCATCATCTCGGCTTATCAATTGTGAAATATTCGAACCGACCATTTCACTTTCGGCATATTCGAACAGTTGAAGTGCGGCACCATTTGCCAGCTCAATTACGCCGGCTTCGCTCACGATTAATATACCTTCGGCTGCGTTCTGAAGAATTGATTCAAGACGCTGTTGACGCGAGTGGACCTGTTCACGCATTCCTGAAAAGGCCTGCACGAGAAATTCTATCTCCTTAAGCTGTGCTTTTACACTCGGAACGACCGCCTCTCCACGACCTTCCGCTTCCATGGCCTTTGACACTTGCAGCAATGGTTTTCGAATAGAATTGTTGAACATGATGTACGCTACCCACAACAATCCTGCACTGGCCGCAATAAACAGCCAGAAGAATTCCGACAGCATCTGAGCAGTACTTTGTGCCTTATCCAAAGACAAATTCGAGAATTCCTTAAACCGCTCCTCAATCTCTTTGATGGATTTCAGAGCCATGATTATCGATGGTTGAATTTGCATTTTTAGCAACACAGAATCCGCTCGCCAATTTTTCGACAGGTAGGTTTCTACCGCCATTTTGAAATAATGTTCATAGAACCCATACTCTGACCTCATCACCCCAATTGACTCGCTCTGTTGCAGACCCAGCTTGTGATAGCGGTTGTATTTCTCCAAACGGTGAATCAAGTCATTTATTGTTGAGGCATAGATGGCACGGTTTGCCAAATTTTGTTTCATCGCGTCTTCAGGGTTACCAAATGCCCCCATTCGATTGGCGACAAAAATGCGCACCCAACCGATTTGCTGCGACCACGCATATCTGATTTCTTCAAATAACTTCTGTATCTGATGCTGTTCTCGCTCGCTCATCCCTGGTGGCAATTCTGATGCAGCCCCTTCCAGCAGGGCCTGTTCGACGGCCTCCGAGAAACGTCGATTGGAGGGTTCAAGGTATTGCAATAAGATGGGCATACCGGGATAGCGATTTTGTACCGAGGCCATTACGCGCAGGTAATCACGCACCGAGATCTCAAGACCGCCTATTGCACCGATAAGCTGTCGGCTACTGATTAGACACTGCCGATCTGATTTGAGTAAGGGGCTGGCAATCAGCGCGCTTGAGCGTTCACGCAAGTCCAGAATGTGTTGACTGATAATATCATGTTGAGAGTTCTCAAATAATGCTGAGTACTGATAGAGGGCGCTCTCCGTCTCTTGAAGTGAGTTTTTGATCCCCACGAGCATCGTATTTAATTCACGCGTCTCCTGGATAAGCTGTACACTCTCCCCGGATATTTCCTTAACCTGAAAATGCGAATAAAGCGACACAACGATCAAGCAGAACAGCAAAATTCCGCTTAACCAGATAAATCTGCCATCTAATCGGTTTAAACCCAACATGATATGCTAGTCGTCTATCCCAGTCGCAGCAGGGTGATATACTCCCTATAATCGGTCCGGGATTGTTGTTGCTTTAATAATTTTGTGTATTGGGAAAATACCACCTTTTTACACTAGCAGACACGCGGTATTGCTGTCCCCATATTCTGAATGTAGCTTGTCATCATGTCGGTTCTCATTCGATTTAATAAACCCTTCAATGTTATCTCCCAGTTCAGTGGTAAAGATGAGCACGGTCTCACCCTGGCAGACTACATCGACCTGCCTAACGTATACTTGGCCGGGCGACTGGATAAGGATAGTGAGGGGCTATTACTGCTGACCGATGATGGTTCACTACAGCATCGAATCAGCCACCCTAAGAAAAAAATGCCGAAGACGTATTGGGTCCAGGTGGAGGGGACTCTAGATCCTGTTGCCCTTCAGCGTTTGCGCGAAGGTGTGCAACTCAACGATGGCCTGACTCGACCTGCACAGGTTGAACTCATCCAAGAACCCACAATCTGGCAACGAGACCCACCGATTCGCTATCGGGCACATATTCCCACCAGTTGGATCGCCCTAACGATAACGGAGGGCCGTAATCGTCAGGTCAGGCGCATGACGGCCGCCGTGGGCTATCCCACCCTGCGTTTAATCCGGTATCGTATCGGTCCCTGGACCCTGGATGGCCTGGAGCCTGGGGCATGGGAATTTCTTGAACCGCTCTGACTCGACCCTGTTTTGTCACTTGAACCTACTGAAGGCTAAGGAATTACGATGTGGCTACCACATGTCACTGTTGCCGCCATTATTGAACAAGATGGCCGCTTCTTGATGGTCGAAGAACGCGATGCCGGTCGCCCTGCATTTAACCAACCGGCTGGACACCTTGAAGATCGGGAATCCTTATTGGAGGCCGTCATCCGAGAAGTGCGGGAGGAAACCACGCGCTCATTTACTCCCGAATATATCAGCGGGGTCTATCAGTGGCGCCACCCCAACACCACCAAGACATATCTCCGTTTCTGCTTTTATGGGCAATGTGGCGCCCACGATCCCCAACTCACACTCGACCCTGATATCGTCACTACACATTGGCTGACATTCGATGAAATCCGATCCCGCGCAAGCTCACTACGGAGTCCGCTGGTGATACGCTGTGTTGACGATTATCTATCGGGTCAACGCCTGGCCCTTAATTTAGTTAATACACTCTAAGTCATGTCCCAAGCCAAAATCATCGTTGGCATCTCCGGTGGGGTCGACTCCTCTGTTGCTGCCCTGCGCTTAAAACAGCACGGGTATGACGTGCACGGTGTCTTCATGAAAAACTGGGAGGGTGATGACAACGATGAATATTGTGCAGCCGAGGAAGACCTTGCCGATGCACATAAGGTCTGTGAGACGCTGGCAATCCCCCTTACGGCCGTAAACTTCGCCGACCAGTACTGGGACCGGGTATTCCAATATTTTCTCGATGAATATGGCGCAGGTCGCACGCCAAATCCAGACGTCCTTTGTAATAAGGAGATTAAGTTTCGTGCCTTTCTCGATTACGCCCTTGCGCAGGGGGCGGAGAGTATCGCGACCGGCCATTACGCACGTATCGACAAGGCAGCCGGGGAATATTTCCTATTGCGGGGACTCGACCCGACAAAGGACCAAACCTATTTTCTCTACACCTTGGGACAGGAACAACTTTCCAAAAGCCTGTTTCCCATTGGTGAGCAGGCAAAAACCGCCGTGCGCCACCAGGCAGAGACTCACCACCTCGTGACATTTAATAAGAAAGACAGCACTGGCATCTGCTTTATTGGTGAACGCGACTTCAAGGGATTCTTACAGCGCTACCTCCCGGCCCAGCCCGGCGAGATCCGTTCACCCGAAAATGAATTACTCGGCACTCATGATGGCCTGATGTACTACACCCTTGGGCAACGCCAGGGTTT
>JAHEDA010000004.1 GCA_024641445.1 Gammaproteobacteria bacterium | reverse complement strand
CACCACCGTCCTGTGCTTCAATCTGCGCCTTCCAAAACGGGCCGTTAGCTCAGCTGGTAGAGCAGTTGACTCTTAATCAATTGGTCGTAGGTTCGATCCCTACACGGCCCACCATCTTTTCTCCGACCATCCCTATGGGACATTTCACTCGCGCACAATGCCGTCTCAGGTATAATGCGCGGCAGCAATTTCTGCGGATGTGGTGAAATTGGTATACACGCAAGATTTAGGTTCTTGTGCCGCAAGGCGTGTGGGTTCGAGTCCCACCTTCCGCACCACGTATGCTTTAACACACTGAATTCATAGATATTTATCAGGGGTCCAGACATGCAAGTATCGGTTGAATCCAGCAAAGGGCTGGAGCGCAAGATTAAGGTTGCTGTACCAGAGGCTCAGATTGCCGAGGCCGTTGAGAACCGTCTCAAGAATCTGTCACGCACCGTAAAGTTAAAGGGGTTTCGTGCGGGTAAAGTGCCGATGGCCATTGTGAAACAGCACTACGGACCTCAGGTGCGTCAAGAAGTGATGGGTGAACTCCTTCAGTCCTCATTTTACGAGGCCGTCAGTAAAGAAAAGATGCGTCCAGCAGGCCAGCCGAATTTTGAGGCACCGGGGCTGACGGCAGATAAGGGCCTGGAATACACCGCAACCTTTGAGGTCTATCCCGAGATAAAACTTGCAGAATTCTCAGGTGAGATTTTGGAGCGCCCCACCACGTCGATCCAGGATGCCGATATCGACCAGGTTATTGAGAATATCCGTAAACAGCACAGCCAGTGGGAGTCTGCTGACCGTGCAGCAGAGCTTGGCGATCGCCTGACGGTAGATTACACCGGCACCCTGGATGGCACCGCATTCTCTGGTGGAACTGCACAAAATACCACCATCGAGCTGGGTAAGGGGCGCCTCATCAAGGGTTTTGAAGAGGGTCTTGTGGGCATTAAGGCGGGTGAAGAGCGTACCCTCAACCTGACCTTCCCTGAGACTTATCACGCCAAAGAGCTTGCCGGTAAGGCCACCCAATTCGCAGTGAAGGTACATAAGGTTGAGGGGCCTAAGCTCCCTGAATTGGACGATGCCTTCGTCAAGCAATTGGGGATCAGCGAGGGTACATTGGAGAAACTCCGGGCCGAGGTCCGTGAGAACATGCAGCGTGAGCTGGATAATACCCTCAAGGGCAAGCTCAAGACCGCTGTGATGGATAAGCTGCTGGCCATACACAAGATTGACCTCCCCGCTGCCCTCATTGAGAGCGAATCGGAAAATTTAGTCGCTCAAATGACACAGAACCTTGCAAATCAGGGGATGCGTCCCAACGATATCAAACTAACCCCCGACATGTTTAAGGAGCAGGCCGAGCGCCGTGTCGCTTTAGGCCTGATTCTTGCAGAACTTGTGAAGGTGAATAATCTCAAGGCCGACCCGGTCAGGGTCAGGACCATGGTGGAGGAGATCGCCAAGCCCTACGAAAGACCGGAAGAGGTCATGAAGTGGTATTTCTCGGATACGAGCCGTCTTGGAGAGGTGGAGTCGCTGGTGCTGGAAGAGCAGGTTGTTGACCTTGTCGCGGCAGCCATGAAGTCCAAGGAAAAAAATATGGCTTTCAATGAGTTGATGTATCCAGAGAAAAACAACTAAATTTTTGATGGCAATAAATGCTTAAAGGATGAATAGCAGTGACCGATAGATTTCATAGTAACCAGTTTTCACACGGTGGAATTGTGTCTCAAGATGTCATAAACCAACTCGTTCCCATGGTGGTTGAACAGACCTCCCGTGGTGAGCGTGCCTACGATATCTATTCACGGCTTCTGAAGGAGCGGTTGATATTTATTGTCGGTCCGATTGAAGACCATATGGCCAATCTGGTGGTGGCACAGCTCCTGTTTCTGGAATCCGAGAATCCCGACAAAGATGTTCACCTATATATAAATTCACCCGGTGGCTCGGTTACGGCGGGGATGTCCATCTACGACACTATGCAATTTATCAAGCCGGATGTAAGCACCATGTGTATCGGTCAGGCCGCCAGTATGGGGGCCGTACTTCTTGCAGGTGGTGCCGCGGGTAAGCGCTATGCGCTGCCGCACTCACGGACCATGATCCATCAGCCCTTGGGTGGGTTCCAGGGTCAGGCTACGGATATCGAGATCCATGCCAAGGAGATCCTGTTGATTCGTGAGCGCCTGAATGCCGTGTTGGCCAAACACACACGGCAGCCGCTGGATCGGATACAGCAGGATACGGACCGTGATTTCTTCATGAGCGCAGAGGAGTCCGTTAAGTACGGTCTTATCGACAAGGTTTTGGACGAGCGTGTCACGACCAAGGAAAAGGCCTGATAACTCGAGGTATTTCTGGCTTTTGAGCAGTTTTTGTCCGCCTGACAGGTTTGAGGATTGACGAAAAATTGCATATAAAGTGGTTGCAGGTAACTAAAATTGGAGGCATGGTTATCATCGTTGGGGGATGGTGACCAATGGAGTAGCGAATGAGTGACGACAAACACAACTCGGGTGATAGCGGTAAACTTCTGTATTGCTCTTTCTGCGGCAAGAGCCAGCATGAAGTGCGCAAGCTTATCGCGGGCCCATCGGTATTCATTTGCGATGAGTGCGTCGAGCTGTGTAACGACATCATCCGTGAAGAGGTGCAGGAACAGGCCTCTACTTCTGGTCGCAGCAAGTTGCCAACCCCCCATGAGATCAACGACATCCTGGACGAGTATGTAATTGGTCAGGAGCGTGCCAAGAAGGTTCTATCCGTGGCGGTCTACAACCACTACAAGCGCCTTGAAACCGGCCAGAAGAAAGACGAGGTCGAACTGGCCAAGAGTAATATTCTGCTTATCGGCCCGACCGGTAGTGGCAAGACCCTGTTGGCAGAGACCCTGGCGCGTTTACTCAATGTCCCCTTCACCATTGCCGATGCCACCACCCTGACCGAGGCCGGTTATGTCGGTGAAGACGTTGAGAATATCATCCAAAAACTGCTGCAAAAATGCGACTATGATGTCGAAAAGGCGCAAACGGGTATCGTCTATATCGACGAAATTGACAAGATTTCACGCAAGTCAGACAACCCATCCATTACACGCGATGTGTCGGGTGAGGGTGTGCAGCAGGCCCTCTTGAAACTCATCGAGGGCACGATTGCCTCCGTCCCGCCGCAGGGTGGGCGTAAGCATCCGCAGCAGGAATTTCTACAGGTCGATACCCGCAACATTCTGTTTGTTTGCGGCGGTGCCTTTGCCGGCCTGGAGCGGATTATTCGCGACCGTTCTGAGAAAGGCGGCATTGGCTTTAGTGCTGAGGTGAAGGGTAAGAGCGACAAGAAGTCTCTGAGCGATGTCTTACATACTGTGGAACCCGAGGACCTTATCAAGTTTGGCCTTATTCCTGAGTTCGTTGGCCGTCTGCCGGTTGTGGCGACACTTACCGAGCTTGATGAGGCCGCACTGGTACAGATTCTCACCGAGCCACGCAATGCCCTGGTCAAACAATATCAAAAGATGTTTGAGATGGAGGGTAGCGATCTCGAGTTTCGTGACGAGGCTCTACGTGCCGTTGCACGTAAGGCGATGGAGCGAAAGACGGGGGCGCGTGGCCTCAGATCAATACTTGAGCAGATCCTGCTCGATACCATGTACGACCTGCCTTCACTGGATAATGTTCAGAAAGTGGTCATTGATGAGGCCATGATTGAAGGCGATACCAAGCCGCTCTTTATTTATGAGGGTACCGAACACCGTGCAGCCTCCTCAGACGAGTAGTCACCTCGTTTATCGCACGGTCTTTGCAGTAGTTGAGCTAATCTCTGCGTTATTTGTTGCGCAGGGATTGAAGCGTCCCTCGTTCACCCCTATTTCCAACTTTAAGGGCCTCCGCCATTTAAGGTAAACGATATGTCAAATGTGATTGATGAACAGATGAGTGCAATCCCGGTATTACCGCTACGTGATGTGGTGGTTTACCCACACATGGTGATTCCACTCTTTGTCGGGCGTGATAAATCCATTAAGGCCCTTGAGGCTGCCATGGAGAATGGCAAGCAGATACTGCTTGTCGCGCAGAAGAGTGCGGCGGAGGATGACCCATCCGTAGAGGATGTCTATCGCATCGGTACCGTATCCAGCATCCTTCAATTGCTCAAGCTCCCGGATGGGACTGTAAAGGTGTTGGTCGAGGGTAATCACCGCGCCAAGATCATCCATTTTCTCAATACCGAAGAATATTTCACCGCCCAGGTTGTGCAAACTGAAGACCAGGCCATGGATGAGCGTGAGTCCGAGGTTTTGGTGCGTTCACTAACCACCCAGTTTGATCAATATGTAAAACTCAACAAGAAGGTTCCGCCTGAGATATTGACCTCACTCTCCAGTATTGATGAGCCGAGTCGCCTGGTCGACACGATCGCCGCACACATGTCTCTGAAGATTGAAGAGAAGCAGAAGATTATTGAGATCGCCAGTCTGCGTGAGCGCTTTGAGCACCTCATGGCACTGCTGGAGTCCGAGATCGATTTACTCCAGGTCGAGAAGCGTATTCGCGGTCGGGTCAAGCGTCAGATGGAGAAAAGCCAGCGCGAGTATTACCTCAATGAGCAGATGAAGGCCATCCAGAAGGAACTGGGTGAGATGGAAGACGTGCCCAATGAGATTGATGAGCTGGAGAAAAAGATTGAAAAAGCGGGCATGTCAAAGGAAGCCAAGACTAAGGCACGCAATGAACTGAATAAGCTCAAGATGATGTCGCCCATGTCTGCCGAGGCGACAGTGGTACGCAACTATCTTGATTGGCTGGTGAACGTCCCCTGGAAGAAGCGCACCAAGGTTCGCCTCGACCTTGCTCAGGCCGAGAAGGTTCTGGAAGAGGACCACTACGGTCTCGAAAAGGTCAAAGAGCGCATTCTGGAATACCTGGCAGTACAGCAACGCGTGCAGAAGCTGAAGGGCCCGATTTTGTGTCTGGTGGGTCCCCCCGGTGTAGGCAAGACATCGCTTGGTAAGTCCATCGCCCGAGCAACCAATCGTAGTTTTGTCCGCATGTCGCTCGGTGGTGTGCGTGATGAGGCCGAGATCCGTGGTCACCGTCGCACTTATATTGGTTCCATGCCGGGCAAGATTATTCAGAATCTATCCAAGATTGGGACACGTAATCCGCTTTTCCTCTTGGATGAGATCGACAAGATGGCGATGGATTTTCGCGGTGACCCGGCATCAGCCTTGCTAGAGGTGCTGGACCCTGAACAGAACCATACTTTTAGCGATCATTACCTTGAGGTCGATTATGACCTGTCTGAGGTGATGTTTGTTGCGACCTCCAATTCGATGAACATTCCAGGTCCATTGCTGGATCGTATGGAGGTAATCCGCTTATCCGGTTACACCGAGGCGGAGAAAGTCAGTATCGCCAAGCAGTATCTCGTCCCCAAGCAGATCAAAAACAATGGACTGCGTGAGGATGAGCTGGAGATAACGGAGGCGACACTGAGGGATATCGTGCGCTATTTCACCCGTGAGGCCGGTGTGCGCAGTCTCGAGCGCGAGATTGCCAAGCTATGCCGCAAGGTGGTGAAAGAGGTGCTTCTGAATCCACGTGAGTCGACGGTGGTTATCGAGCCCACCGACTTGCAGAAATATTTGGGTGTCCAGCGTTTCCGCTTTGGTCGTGCCGAAGAGAGGGATCAGGTTGGTCAGGTCGTAGGCCTTGCCTGGACCGAGGTAGGTGGCGACCTGTTAACAATTGAAACAGCGGTGATGTCGGGTAAAGGAAAACATAATCTTACCGGCCAGTTGGGTGAGGTCATGAAGGAATCCATCCAGGCCGCGCTCACTGTGGTGCGCAGTCGCGCCGAGGTTCTCGGCGTCGATCCAGAATTGTTCGATAAGAAGGACATCCACGTCCATGTCCCTGAAGGTGCCATTCCAAAGGATGGCCCAAGTGCGGGTGTAGGGATGTGTACGGCGTTGGTATCTGCGTTGACCAACATCCCGGTACACGCCGATGTGGCCATGACCGGCGAGATAACCCTGCGTGGTGAGGTGCTTCCAATTGGTGGCCTAAAGGAGAAGTTGCTGGCGGCCCACCGTGGGGGAATCAAGATCGTCCTGATACCGGAGGAAAACCGCCGCGATCTCACCGATATCCCTGACAATATCAAGAGTGATCTGGATATACGTCCAGTACGTTGGATCGATGAGGTGTTACAAGTGGCATTGACGCACATGCCCGAGCCCTTCGTGAAGAGTGCTGCCATCAAGCCTGCTGATGAAAAGGATGGTAAGCAGAATAACCTCCAAACTCACTAACAATTTTAGATAGTGGGGCATTTTATACCGCCGTTATCTCTGCATAACGGCGTTTTTGTATATCCAGTCATATTAACAACAGGCTTTGTCAAGTCAACTATCTATGTTTTATGCGACATGTTTGCTTGACCCGGCAAACACGGAGTTGGTATAAAAAACGCCTCAAATTTACCAGCCGTCCAGGGGTTTGGATGGTTACTAACAACACTACGAAGGGGGAATACCTGTGAACAAATCTGAACTCATTGATGCCGTTGCCGAAGGCGCGGATATCTCTAAAGCCGCCGCAACCCGAGCTGTTGATACTGTCTTTGACAGCATTACCAATTCTCTGAAGAAGGGCGATCAGGTCTCCCTGGTTGGCTTTGGTAGCTTCGTTGTGAAGGACCGTGCCGCCCGTACCGGCCGTAATCCCCGTACCGGTGAGACGATCAACATCGCCGCTGCAAAAAATCCCACTTTCAAGGCTGGCAAAGCGCTAAAGGATGCCGTAAACTAGCGCGCCTTGCACGGCACTGGGTGCTTAGCTCAGCTGGGAGAGCATCGCCCTTACAAGGCGAGGGTCGCAGGTTCGATCCCTGCAGCACCCACCAAGCAACTAATCAGGAGTGGTAGTTCAGCTGGTTAGAATACCGGCCTGTCACGCCGGGGGTCGCGGGTTCAAGTCCCGTCCACTCCGCCAAAACAAAAGGGCGCGACTGCATGCAGTCCGCCCTTTTTTTATTTATGCTCGGAAAAGATATCTACAAGGGATGACATCATCATGTTGGAATTTATTCGGGAGCGCTCCAAGGGCATCATCGTTTGGGTCATCGTTGGTCTGATCATTCTTACCTTCGCCCTGTTTGGATTAAATAGTTATCTCGCCGGGGGAACAAACCGAAATGTTGCAACGGTGAATGGTGTCGATATTACCCAGAACGAGTATCAGCGTGCTCTGCAAAATTACCAACACTATCTTCAACGCATGATGGGGAAGAATTACGATCCTGCGATGTTCGATGAGAAAACCATGCAGCACGAGGTTGTTAATAGCCTGATCTCACAGGAGTTGACACGACAGTTTCTGAAAGATTCCAAAATGGGTGTAGCGCCTCAGATACTCGTTAACGAAATCGAGGGGATACAGGCCTTTCACGATAATAGGGGCAAGTTCTCTCGCGAGTATTATCAGTTAACGCTTAAACAACAGGGTATGACAGAGGCGGCGTTTGAGAACGATCTGTCTCATGATGTTGCGTCCCGATATTTACGAAACGGCATTATCCAAACAGATTTTGTTACGCAGCAGGAATTTGCACAGCAGCAGGCCTTACTATTACAGCAGCGCGAGGCGGGCTATATAGCATTCCCGTCTTCGGCCTATCTGAATTCTGTTACTCCAACCACTCAAGAGATAGAAAATTATTACAAGCTGAATAGCTCGCGTTTCAGTACACCCGAGCTGGTGAGCATAGATTACGTGGACATGAATCTGGCGGATCTTGCGAGTAAGCGCTCTGTGTCGGAACAGGCCATTCGTGAGCACTACGATGCAAACCAGAAACAATACATGATTTCAGAGGCGCAGCGTCGGGCACGTCACATACTTATCAAGATTGATAAGGACACTGATGATTCTGCCGCGCTCTCAAAAATCAAGGTACTTCGTGCAAGGATATTAAAAGGTGAATCATTTGCCGATGTGGCAAAGAAGGAATCACAAGACCCCGGGTCTGCCAAGCAAGGTGGTGATCTGGGATTCTTTGCAAAGGGTGTTATGGACCCGGCCTTTGAGGCGGTCGCCTTCGCACTCAAGAAGGGGGAGCTGTCTGAGCCGGTGAAGTCGCGTTTTGGTTATCACCTGATAAAACTTGAAGACCTCCAGCCTGAACAGGTCAAACCATTTAAAGATGTTCACGATGGCATCAAGAAAGAGTTACAGATGCAGCAGGTTGAACAGGAATATTATGCAAATATCGAGCGACTGGACAACCTCGCCTACAACAACTCTGGTTCATTACAGTCGATCTCAGATGAATTGGGTCTCAAGATCCAACAGAGCCCATTGTTTGAACGTCATAGTGGAAGCGGTCTTTTTGCCAATCCAAAGATTATTTCTGCTGCATTCGGTTCAGATGTATTACGCGATGGCAGAAATAGCAGTTTGATCGACATCAGTGATACCGAGAGTGTTGTTCTTAGACTGCATGAGCATAAGCCCTCTGTGGTGCGTCCACTCAAAGAGGTCGAATCCAGGATAGTTGTTGAGTTGAAGCAGCAGCAAGCGGCCAGGGCCGCGGCGGTAGATGCCGATAAGCTTATGCAGATGCTCACGCAAGGGACCTCGATTGATGTTGCACTTAAAAAATTCCCAATCGCCAAACTGGTGCGTGTGGGGCTGATTGGCCGCACGCCGGGTGGAAAAGAGCACGAGACGGCACGCAAACTGGACCCGAGTATTCGCGGTAAGATATTTAGTCTGGCACCGCCTCAGCAGGATCGGCCTTCATTCGGACAGTTGAGTCTGGCAAATGGTGACAGTGTCCTGGCGCTTGCCTACAGTGTAAACCCGGGCGAGTCTCCGAAAGATACGTCACAATTGGCTACTGCGCGCAAACAGCTCAGCGAGGGAAATGGTACGTCCAGCTATGCTGCATTGCAGGATGCCCTGCGGGAGGAGGCCAAGATAAAGGTCACCCTCACGACAACGGAGTAATCTCATACGAAAGGGCCGCTCTGCGGCCTTTTTGTTTTGGTGTGTACTAATCTTTGAGAACTTGAGGGAGTAGGTGATGGCAGAGATAAAGCTACATTGGCAGATCATGATTGCGCTGGCCTTGGCTGTGATCGTGGGTCTGTTGACCACCGCTGACAGCGATTTTTTCGGAATACGTGTCTTTGCTCTCTACGATTTTACTGGGAGCCTGTTTCTCAATGCGCTCAAGATGATCACCGTGCCATTGATCGTCGCCTCTATCATTACAGGTATTGCGGGAGTCGGCGGCACCCATGGTCTAGGTCGTCTGGGAGGCAAGACGATATCCTATTATCTGGTTACCAGTCTTTTGGCTATTCTGGTTGGACTATTTTTTGTAAATTATTTTGCGCCGGGTATTATTGATGGTGTTCCGGCCAAGGGTGTACTTGGCCTGAGTGATGAAATGGCGCGCCAGGTCAGCGCCAAGGTAGGCGATCGTGGTATCGGTGAATTGGCGAATGTTTTTCTTAGTATTGTGCCCACCAACATCGTCAGTGCTGCGTCGAGTGGACAGATGTTGGGGCTAATCTTTTTTAGCCTGCTCTACGGCTTCTATATGAGCCGCATTAGTGAGGCCTATGCCGAGGCGCAATATAATTTCTGGCAAGGCCTGTTCGAGATCATGATGAAGATGACCGAGTGGGTCATGAAGTTGGCGCCCTATGGTGTATTTGCCTTGGTGGCCAAGGTTGTTGCCACGACTGGCCTGGCCGCATTCAAGCCCTTGATGGTCTTTTTTATCACCGTTTTGGTTGGGCTGTTGGTTCACTTTTTTATTGTGTTACCGCTGCTGTTGCGGGTGGTTGGAAGGGTAAAACCCTGGCGTCACTTCCGGGCCATGTTGCCGGCACTGCTAACGGCGTTCTCTACTGCATCTTCCTCCGCGACCCTGCCTCTCACCATGGAGTGCGTCGAGAAGCGTGCTGGTGTTTCAAATCGTATCAGCTCTTTCGTCTTGCCACTGGGTGCGACCGTCAATATGGATGGTACCGCGCTGTATGAATGTGTCGCGGCCCTGTTCATTGCCCAGGCCTACGGCTTGGAGTTGAGCTTTGTCACGCAGTTTACCGTGGTCATTGTCGCGCTGCTGACATCGATTGGTGTTGCGGGTATCCCGGCTGCAAGTTTAGTGGCTATCTCGATCATATTGACCACCATCGGGCTGCCGGCTGAGGCTATCGGATTGATCCTCGCCGTTGACCGGATCCTGGATATGTGTCGGACAACGGTCAATATCTTCAGCGATTCCTGTGGGGCCGTGATAATTGCCCGCAGTGAAGGGGAACAGAACGTGTTGGCCAAAGCTGGTCCAATTCAGTCATAAAAAAACCGCCCGTGGGCGGTTTTTTATTGAGGCTGGATTGTGTTGATTACTCCAGTGGTCGCATACCGATAGTGTTATAGCCTGAGTCCACATACATCACCTCTCCGGTGATACCCGCGGCCAGATCGGAACAGAGGAAGGCGGCGGCGTTGCCGACATCCTCAATGGTGACGTTGCGACGCAGGGGGGCAGATTTCTCTACCTCGTCCAGCATCTTGCGAAAGTTGCTGATACCCGCCGCTGCCAGGGTTCTGATAGGCCCAGCAGAGATGGCATTAACACGAATACCATCAGGCCCCAGACTCTGGGACATGTAGCGGACATTGGCCTCCAGGCTGGCCTTGGCCAGACCCATGACATTGTAGTTGGGCATGGCACGCTCGGCGCCCAGATAGCTCAGGGTCAGTAGGGAGCCGTTACGGCCCTCCATCATATTGCGGCCGGCCTTGGCCAGGGCTGCAAAGCTGTAGGAGCTGATCTCGTGGGCGATGCGGAAACCCTCGCGGGTCACGCTATCGAGATAATCACCTTCAAGCTCTTCTCTGGGGGCGAAGGCCACGGAGTGGACGATAATATCGAGCCCATCCCAGTAGTTATCCAGTTTGTCGAAGACCTGATTGATCTCCTCATCGCTGGCCACATCACAGGGTACGGTAATCTCTGAGCCCAGCTCAGAGGCCATCTTCATGACGCGGTCTTCCAGCTTTTCATTCTGATAGGTGAAGGCCAGATCGGCCCCCTCACGGCGCATTGCCTGTGCGATACCCCAAGCGATGGATCGGTTGCTTGCCAGGCCGACAATCAACGCACGTTTTCCCTGCATGAATCCCATAATGATTCCTCTTTTCTTTCTGGTCGTCAGAGATGATTCTGAAGTATAGTAATCGGGCAATTAACGATGCCATATCTTACCGTTACAACGCATAATAAACTAGACCAATCGCGGCGAAACGTAGCATTCATGACAAGCAGGATTCTCGGCGTTACCTTACGACTAAGCCTGGCCATCGTATCACTGCTGTGCGTGATGGGTGTCGGCAAGGCCTCCCCCTCGGTGGCCCTGGGGTATGTACCCAAGTATCGCTCAGACTATCAGCACTTCGACTACGTGAATCCTGCTGCACCTAAGGGCGGCTCACTCACACTTTCCGGCTTTGGTAATTTTGATAGCCTCAATCCATTTTTGCTGCGGGGTGTCTCAGCAGATGGGTTATCACAATTGGTGTTTGAGACGCTCATGGTGCAGAGTCAGGATGAGCCCTATAGTCTTTATGCCCATCTGGCACGCGACATTGCCCTCGCCCCGGATGGCCTTTCGGTAACATTTGAACTTGACCCGCGGGCCCACTTCTCTGACGGCTCACCGGTGCTGGCAGGGGATGTGAAATTCTCATTTGACACCCTCAAGAGTGATGCAAGCGACCCCCAGTATCGTTTTTACTGGGCGGCGATTACCACCGCAACAGTTTTGGGGCCGCGTAAAATTCGCTTCAGCTTCGCCCAACGCAACCCTGAGCTGCACTTGATTGTGGCGCAGATGCCGGTCTTTGCGCGTAA
Source organism: Gammaproteobacteria bacterium (assembly GCA_024641445.1). Classification (GTDB taxonomy): domain Bacteria; phylum Pseudomonadota; class Gammaproteobacteria; order UBA6429; family Thiohalophilaceae; genus JAHEDA01. Next base: position 15,469 of record JAHEDA010000004.1, on the reverse strand, counting down.
GTGGGTGGGTGACAAGGACTTCAGTCGCCTGAGTATGGTCAAGCCCCTTGCCAGTGGTCCCTATGTCGTCGATGAGTATCACCTGGGCAAGGATATTATATTCCGACGCGACCCCCACTACTGGGCCAGGGACCTGCCCTCACGTCGCGGTATGTACAATTTTGATCGCGTTATCTTCAAATACTATAAGGATGAAACCGTACGCCTTGAGGCAATGAAGGCGGGCGAGTACGACTTTGTGCTGGAAAATCACTCCAAGATGTGGGCGCGTGACTACACTGGTCCCCAGTTTGATAGTGGGCATATCAAACGTGAAGAGCTACATCACCGTAATAATGCGGGTATGCAGGGCTTTGTCTTTAATCTACGTCGTGATCTGTTTAAGGATAAACGGGTACGCAAGGCCTTGAGCCTGGCCTTCGACTTTGCATGGTCCAATAAAAATCTTTTTTACAATCAATACGTCCGTTGCGATAGCTATTTTAGTAACAGTGAATTGGCCTCGAGCGGGGTGCCTCAAGGTGCCGAGTTAAGGCTGTTGGAAAAATATGCCAGATTGCTGGACCCGGATATTTTTACCACGGCATGGGCCCCGCCACGCAGTGATACCGCCCGAGAGCTACGGGCCAATTTGATTCAGGCAAAAAACCTGTTGGCACAGGCTGGTTGGCGAGTGAGTGATGGGGTTCTAAAAAACTCAAAGGGTGAAGCCTTTGAATTTGAATTTATCCTGGCCCAAAAGGGTTTTGAACGTATCCTGGGACCCTATGCCTATAACCTGAAAAAGCTTGGCATCACCATGAAATATCGCACCGTCGATGTCTCAATCTACTCAGACCGGATGCGTAATTTTAACTTTGATATGGCCGTGGCGAGTTATCCTGAATCGCAATCACCCGGCAACGAGCAGTCAAATATGTGGTCCTCGCGCGCCGCCGACCAACCGGGCTCGCGCAATCTCATCGGTGTCAAAGACCCCGCTGTGGATGACTTGCTCAATGAGGTTATTTATTCCAGCGACCGTAGCCACCTGCTAACGGCTGTGCATGCACTGGACCGGGTATTACTCCATGGTGAGTATCTGGTGCCCAACTGGTATATCAATGTGCATCGGGTGGCGTACTGGAATAAGTTTGGTCGCCCCCAAACCCTGCCACTTTACTACGAGGCAGATAGCTGGGCCTTAATGAGTTGGTGGGCACTGCCACCGACACAAGGCGGAGGGAGGTAATGGGCTTCTACATCCTCAAGCGCCTGTTGCTGATGGTCCCGACCTTGTTTGGGGTCTTGCTGGTGACCTTTCTGGTGACGCAGTTTGTACCGGGTGGACCGGTGGATCAACTCGTGAATAAATTACAGGGGCAGTCTGTGCAGGGTGAGTCGGGTGGCTCAGCGGTAAAACTCTATCGTGGTGACGCCGGGCTCGACCCGCAGAAACTGGAGAAACTCAAGGCACTCTATGGTTTCGACAAACCCGCCTATCAACGCTTTCTTGATATGGTGGGACGCTTCCTGCGTTTCGACCTGGGTGAGAGTTACTTCTACCAACGCTCGGTACTGGATCTGATCATCTCCAAACTTCCGGTCTCCATTTCTCTTGGCCTGTGGACGTTCTTTCTGGTCTACCTTACCTGTATCCCACTGGGCATTCGCAAGGCGGTGCGAGATGGCTCGACCTTTGATGTGGCGAGTAGCACGCTTATATTGATTGGTTATGCCATCCCCGGATTTGTGTTGGGAATTTTCCTGCTCGTCTTATTCGGTGGTGGCAGCTTCTGGGATGTATTTCCACTACGCGGTCTGGTCTCCGACAATTGGGGCGAACTGGATTGGTTCCACAAGATAACCGACTATCTCTGGCATATTACGTTGCCAGTCATCTCGCTCTCGATCAGTAGCTTCGCGGTCATGACGCTGTTGACCAAAAACAGCTTTATCGAAGAGATACGTAAACAATATGTCCTGACGGCGCGCGCCAAGGGCCTGGGTGAGAATACCGTGCTCTACAAACACGTCTTCCGCAATGCCATGATTCCATTAGTCACAGGCTTCCCAAGTGCCTTTATTGGGGCATTCTTTGCCGGGAGTATCTTGATCGAATCCATATTCTCTCTCGATGGGCTCGGTCTGCTCTCCTATGATTCGATCATGCAGCGTGACTACCCCGTGGTAATGGGAACCCTCTATATATTTACCTTGCTGGAGTTGGTGGCAAAGTTGTTGGCAGACCTGAGTTATGTCCTGGTAGACCCTCGTATCCAGTTTGAGTCGCTGGAGAAATAGATGTCCATGATCGCAACAATGAAACGTCCGCTCTCTCCCGTCGCTCAACGTGCCTGGCAACGGTTCAAGGCCAATCGTCGTGGCTATATCAGCCTGTGGGTCTTCTCCATTTTGTTTGTACTCAGTCTCTTTGCCGAGGTCATCAGTAATGACAAGCCCTTGCTGGTGTATTACCAGGGCGAGTTATATGCTCCAATTTTCAAGGCCTATCCCGAGACGACCTTTGGTGGTGATTTAGAGACTGAGGCAGATTACACCGACCCCTATGTCCATAATCTCATTACTGCGGGTAGTAATTGGGCGCTGATGCCACTGAATCCACACTACTACAACAGCATCAATTACTACGCCAGCCAACCCAATCCGGCCTCACCCTCGGCGGAGAATTTTCTTGGCACCGATGATCGAGGGCGTGATGTGTTGGCGCGTCTCATTTATGGATTTCGATTATCGGTCCTGTTTGCCTTTCTGCTAACGGTGATTGGCGTCGTGCTCGGAATTCTGGCCGGGGCCCTGCAAGGTTATCTGGGTGGTCGATTTGACCTCTATGCGCAGCGTCTGATCGAAATCTGGGGGTCGATGCCGGAGTTGTATCTGTTGATTATCTTTGCCTCGCTGTTTCAACCGAGCGTGTTGTTGTTAATTGTCTTGCTGTCGCTATTCGGATGGATGGGGCTGGCCGATTATGTGCGTGCCGAATTTCTGCGTGGTCGTAATATGGATTATGTGGTCGCGGCGCGGGCGATGGGTGTGACGAATCGTGCCATCATGTTTCGCCACCTGCTGCCCAATAGCATGACACCGGTGATTACCTTCCTGCCGTTTCGGATTAGCGGTGCCATCCTGGCCCTCACCAGCCTCGACTACCTTGGGCTTGGTGTCCCACCAAGTACCCCCAGCATTGGCGAACTACTCTCACAAGGCAAGGCAAACATCGAGGCCTGGTGGCTTTCGCTCACCACCTTCGGTGTGCTGGTGGGGACATTAGTGCTGCTGATCTTTATTGGTGAGGCCCTGCGCGAGGCCCTGGATACCCGCCGTGGTTGATGCGATGACGATGCCCACAAACGCAGTCCCTTTGCTTGCGATACGCGACCTGAGTGTGGCCTTTGGCCGTAGCACCCTCACCGAGGTCGTGCATCGAATCAGCTTTGATGTACAGGCCGGTGAGAAATTGGCCTTGGTGGGGGAGTCAGGCTCCGGTAAGTCAGTGACGGCGCTGTCGGTGTTGAAGTTGCACGAGGCGGCACAGACACGTTATCCCAATGGGCAGATCCTGTTTGGTGGTCGCGATCTCCTTCAGCTTGGCGAGGCCGAGATCCGTCGTGTGCGTGGGCGTGAGATTGCAATGATCTTTCAAGAGCCCATGACCTCACTGAACCCGGTCTATACCGTGGGTGAACAATTGATCGAACCTCTGATATTACATCAGGGCGTGGATCGACCAATGGCACGCACACGCATGATAGAACTATTGGATCGCACCGGGATTGTCGATCCACACAAGCGCTTTGACGCCTTCCCGCACATGCTCTCCGGTGGGCAGCGTCAGCGGGTGATGATTGCGATGGCCCTGGCCTGCAAACCAAAACTCCTCATCGCCGACGAGCCCACTACCGCGCTGGATGTCACCATCCAGGCGCAGATACTGGAGCTGTTGGAGGACCTGCAAAAGGAATTTGGCATGGCGGTGTTGATGATTACCCATGACCTCAATATGGTACGACGTTTCGCCGATCGCATCTGTGTCATGCAGAAGGGTAATCTGGTCGAGCAGGCAACAGTGAATGACCTGTTTGCCCACCCAAGGCACGAGTACACCCAACACCTGTTAAACAGTCAGCCGCGCAGACTGGTCTCAGACATTGCCAGGCCGCCAACGCTACTACAGGCGCACAGCCTCAAGTGCGCCTTTCCGATTAAGGCCGGATTTTTTCGGCGTAAGGTAGGCGAGGTGCGTGCCGTCGATGAGGTCGACCTCGAAGTCGGTGTAGGGGAGACCCTTGGTATTGTTGGTGAGTCGGGTTCTGGCAAGACGACCCTGGGGATGTGCCTGTTGCGCCTGCAACAGTGTACCGGCCGGATCGAATTCGACGGACACGATTTGCAACAACTGGGTGTGCGTCAGATGCGGCCCCTGCGGCGCAATTTTCAGATCGTCTTTCAGGACCCCTATTCGTCTCTTTCTCCGCGTATGACGGTGGAGCAGATCATTCGTGAGGGCCTGGAGATCCACTTTCCACAGCGGAGTGCCGAGGAGCATCGTCAACGCATCCTGCGGGTGTTATCCGAGGTAGGGCTGGAGGAATCCATGCTGTGGCGATATCCGCACGAGTTCTCGGGTGGGCAGCGCCAGCGTATCGCTATCGCCCGCGCGGTCGTGCTCGAACCCAAGTTGATTATGCTGGACGAACCTACCAGCGCGCTGGATGTCTCGGTGCAAAAACAGGTGCTGGAGCTGCTGATTGCGCTGCAAAATAAATATCGGATCAGTTACCTCTTTATCACCCATGACCTCAATGTGATCCGTGCCATGGCACATCGAATCCTGGTGATGAAGGAGGGACGGATCGTTGAGCAGGGGAAGGCGGAGAGTCTGTTCGAGTCACCCCAACAGGACTACACCAAGCGGCTGTTGCACGCCTCGTTGTGGAGTGAATAGCAGGCGTTGGCCCGTCGCGAGGGAATCTCTGCCCTCGCAAGCAGTAATTATTGATTACCCGCCAGACTGGCGCATGACATCGACATACAGCGTCAGGCGCTGACCGGGGCGTAGATATTGACCCTGGGTGATCTTATTCCAGGTACAGAGTTGTGAAATGCTCACCTTGAAACGCTGCGAGATACGTGCAAGTGAATCGCCATTTCGTACACGGTAGCCAATGCGAGCGGTCAGACTGCGACGTTCGGGCAGGTTGACGTCGTCCAGGTCATTGCTACTGCTGGCCTTACCGATGCGTGACCAGATCACTAGGCGTTGCCCCAGCGTGAGTCGGTCGCGTGGTGCCATCCCATTCCAGCTTGCCAACTGGCGTACACCGACGTGATGGTCACGCGCCAGGTCCCAGAGGGTGTCGCCGGAACGAACGATATGTACCACCTTGACGCCGCCCTTGCGTGGAATGTTCTGTATCGTCTGTAGGCGTTGTGAGGCGCTGAGGGTGTAACTGCGTGGGCTCTCACTTGCGACCGGGATCGTCAGGCTATGCCCCACACGCAGAAAATTGCTGCGCATGTGATTCAGCCGTTTAATCGTCTGAATGCTGACATTGTACTTGTCAGCGATACTACTGATTGTCTCACCCTTATGGATGGTATGACGCTTCCAGCGGATGCGTTCATCTTCCGGGAGTTGCGCCAGACGCTCACTGAAGGTATCCGCTTTGTCGACGGGGAGCAGCAGGTAGTGCGGGCCCTTGGGGGCGGTGGCCCAGCGGTTATAGCCGGGGTTTAATTCATACAATTGTTCCAGGTCGAGGTCGGCCAGTTCGGCGGCAAGCGCCAGATCGATCTGGGAGTTGACATCGACCACGTCGAAATAGGGTTCATTCGCAATTCGTGGCAGGCTAATGCCATATTTCTCGGGATTGCTGACGATCTCCTTCAAGGCCAGCAGCTTCGGTACATAGGCCCGTGTCTCGACTGGCAGGTCGAGGGACCAGAAGTCAGTTGGCTTACCGCGACGCTTGTTGTGATTGACGGCCTTCATCACGGTACCTGCGCCTGAATTGTAGGCTGCAAGGGCCAACATCCAGTCGCCATTAAATTGGTTGCCAAGATTTTTCAACAGCTTCACGGCGGCCTGGGTCGCAGCATAGACGTCGCGGCGCCCGTCGTACCACCAGTTCTGCTCCAGCCCGAACAAGCGACCGGTAGAGGGGATAAACTGCCAGATGCCGGATGCGCGACCATGTGAGTAGGCAAAGGGCTTGAAGGCGCTCTCGACGATGGGGAGTAGGGCAAGTTCACTTGGGATGTCATTTTCCTCAAGGGTCTCAACGATGTAGTGCATGTAGGGTTGGGCACGTTCAGCCACGCGGGCCAGGTAATCCGGGTTATGCACAAACCACGACATCTGCGATTCAATTCGCGGGTGAGTCTGATTTGGCAACACAAAGCCGGTGCGAATACGGTCCCAGATGTTATCCAGTTCTTCCGGCGCGCTGACGTCGTAGAACTCGGAGCCCAACAAGGTCAAGACCGCCGGGTAGGTGGCATCACCCTCGACGTAGTTAAACTTCTTCTTGCTGGGGGTCGCCGTCAGGATCGCAGGATAGGCCGCATCACCCTCGACATAGGCGAATTTTGTAGGGGTACCGTCCTGGTTGAGCTTGGTGTTAAGCGCGCAACCTGACATCATCAGGCCCACGGTGAGCAGGAGTATTTTCAGCATTTTTTCTTTTAATTTCGTTAGCATACAATCAGCCACACTGATGTTACGGAGTGTGGATCCTTCCGGTCAAGTGTTACGGCAATAAAACGGCAGTCTGGTCAGAAACTTGAGTAAACTTGGGTTCTGAATCACGATCGACCACTCGCGTGTGCGAGCTCCAGCAAAGGGGTTAGAGACAGCATGAATTGGCGCAGGCCGTGGCAGAAACCGTTTCATCGATGCGGCGAGGACGTTGCCTCAAGTCGTGCAGCGCTGGCTTGCTGGTATGAGACCCCCCTCGGGCAAGAATTGGTGGAGTCGGAGAGTCGGATCATTGAGGAGTATCTGCCAACCCTGTTCGGCTATTTCCTGATCCAACTTGGTGGTGGCTATCCGGGGGTGATCCAGTCCAGTCGGGTGACCCATTGCCTCAGACTCGGGATCGCGGAGGACGGCCCGCTCAATCTAATTGGTGATGCCCATGCCATGCCCCTATTGGGGGATAGTGTGGACGTCGTGCTGTTACCGCATATTTTGGAATTCTCCAGCCACCCCCACCAGGTGTTGCGTGAGGTCGATCGGGTGCTGGTCCCGGATGGGCATGTGGTCATTGTCGGTTTTAATCCCTGGAGCCCCTGGCAATTTTGGCGGTGGATGTTGGCATGGAAGCACCGCCCCCCCTGGTGCGGGCGTTTCCTCGGCCACGCCCGATTGCGGGACTGGCTTACTTTGCTGGGTTTTGAGGTCGTGGAGCAACAGGGGTGTTTTTACCGCCTGCCCATCCAGAATCGGGGATTTCTATCCCGCACCGCCTGGTTAGAGCGATTAGGTCGGTTACTACCCTTTTTAGCGGTGAGCTACGTTATGGTGGCAAGAAAGCGCCAGATTCGACTGACACCCTTGCGTCTGCGTTGGCGGCCGACTACCCGTAGGGTAAAGATCGCTGGCCTGGTGCAGCCCTTTCAAAATTCGACGAAAAGGAAAATGCATGAGTAATCACGTGGAGGCCTATACCGATGGCGCCTGTCGCGGTAATCCCGGCCCCGGTGGGTGGGGGGCCCTGTTGCGTACGGGTGCGCACGAAAAGGAGCTCTCTGGCAGTGAGGCCCACACCACCAATAATCGCATGGAGCTGCTCGCCGCCATCATGGCGCTGGAGGCCCTCACGCAACCCAGCGTTGTCGATCTCACCACCGACTCCCAGTATGTCCAGAAGGGCATCACCGAGTGGGTGGCCAACTGGAAGCGGCGTGGCTGGCGTACGGCGGACCGCAAACCGGTCAAGAATCAAGATCTGTGGCAGCGCCTGGATGCGGCGGTGGTGAGGCATCAGGTCAGTTGGCACTGGGTGCGTGGTCATAGTGGTCACGCTGAAAATGAACGGGTGGATCAACTGGCCAATCTGGCCATCGATTCCATGCTGTCGAAGTAGCGTGTGGTAAGGAGAAACTTATGCGTCTAGTCATACTCGATACCGAGACCACGGGCCTGGAAGCCAGTCAGGGACATCGCATCATCGAGATCGGTTGTGTCGAGATGCAGAATCGCCGCGTCAGTGAGCGGCGTTTCCATCAGTACCTCAACCCGGAGCGCGAGATCGATGCCGGTGCGATGGAGGTCCACGGTATCACCAATGAGCAGCTTACAGACAAGCCGCGTTTTGCTGAGGTGGCGCGTGATTTTCTCGATTTCGTCGAGGGTGCGGAGCTGGTGATTCACAACGCGCCCTTCGACGTGGGATTTATAAATAGTGAGTTGAAGTTGCTGGGGCCAGAGTGGGGCCAGCTCACAGACTATTGCACGATCCTCGATACCCTGGTGATGGCGCGTAAGCTCCACCCGGGTCAGAAAAATAATCTCGACGCCCTCTGTAAACGCTACGAGATCGACAACTCTCGCCGTGAATTGCACGGTGCCTTGCTCGACGCCGAGATCCTGGCCGATGTCTATCTCGCCATGACGGGTGGTCAGACCAGCCTGACCCTGGGTAGTGAGGGCGAAGGGGGTACGCAGGCGATGGGCGAGTCCGAGGTCATTCGACCCGTTGAGAAAACGCGTCCACCGCTGCGGGTCATTGCCGCCTCCGCCAGCGAGCTGGCGGCGCACGAGGCCCGACTGGATGCCATCGAGGGGGTTGCCGGGGCGCCCAGTGTCTGGCGCCGCAGTGAATGAGGCCTATTAGTCGTTAGCTATTCAGATATAGGTGTAGCCACACGCTGGCGGCATAACCCAGCCCAATCGCCCACGACCAACGCAGGTGACCGAAGAAGGTATAGATCCCTCGCGCCTGCCCCATCAGGGCCACACCCGCCGCTGAACCAATCGACAACAGCGAGCCACCGATGCCCGCAGTAAGTGTCACGAGCAGCCATTGAGTGAGACTCATATCGGGGTTCATGGTCAACACGGCAAACATGACCGGGATGTTATCGACCACGGCGGAGAGGATACCGACCAGAATATTCGCCGTGGTAGGACCAAGGTTGGTGTACATCAGGACCGAGGCATGGGCGAGGTAGCCGATCGTACCGAGCCCCCCCACGGCCAGGACCACTCCGTAAAAGAACATCAGGGTGTCCCACTCCGAGCGTGCCAGCAGGCGATAAATATCGAAGGCATTGGTGTTGTCATTGAGTGTCTCGTCCGAACCGGGTTGGGTCAGATCGGAACGCGAGAACTGAATGCCCCTGCGCTTGAGAAAATAACCGTAGACCTTGAGCACACCGAGCCCCGTCATCATGCCGAGTACGGGCGGCAGATTCAGATAATTATGCAGGGTCACCGCCATCGCGATGGTGAACATGAACAACGCAATGATCATGAAGCCACCAGGCAATACCTGGATCGACACCGCCAGGGGTTGGGGTCTGTCCTTGGGGACGGTGAAGGACATAAAGAAGGCGGGAACCAGCCAGCTCACCACAGAGGGCAAGAACAACTCAAAAAAGTCATTGAAATGGACGATGCCCTTCTGCCACACCATCAGGGTCGTGATATCGCCAAAGGGGCTAAAGGCGCCACCGGCATTGGCCGCGATGACGATATTGATACAGGCGACTACAACAAACTTGGTGTTGTCGCGACCGACCGCCAGGGCCACCGCCCCCATCAACAGTGCCGTCGTCATGTTGTCGGCAAGGGGGGAGATAAAAAAGGCCAGCAGACCGGTGATCCAGAAGATCGTCCGCAGCGAGAAGCCGCGCGAGACCAGCCAGCCGCGCAGGGCATCAAAGACCTGACGCTCGTCCATGGTGTTGATGTAGGTCATCGCGGCGAGCAGAAACAGCATCAGCTCGGCATATTCCATAAGGTTGTAGCGCACGGCCTTCTCGGCGGTCTCAGTATCACCATGTAGCGCATAGGCGACGCCCACCAGAATCCAGATAATACCGGCCGCGATGATCACGGGCTTGGATTTGCGCAGGTGTAGAAATTCTTCGCTAATCACCAGGATGTAGGCCAACACAAAAACGACCAGCGCTATCAGTCCGTAGGGGCTACCGGTGAGGTCGAGAGTCGGACCCTCTGAGGCAAGGGCAGGGAGAGGCAGCATAGCCAGGGTAATTAAACCCGCGATACGAGAAAGGATAAGGGGCAGCGTGTGCATGAAACAGACCTTTTGTTATTAAATTACCCGGGGCGAGGCATGATAGAACCCACGCAAACTATCAGAAATAACAGCAAGTTAAAAGTCTGCATCTACAGGGGGGGGAAGGTGCGGAGAAAAAAGTAAAGTCAGCGCGAGTGTAGCCGACATACTGATTGAACATTCGTGTTCTCCTTAGTAGTGAGTAGCTTGCTGTACGTTTTATAAACGTTTTCCTCCCTTGCGCAGTGTTGCGCATACGTTTACTTGCCCTGCCTATGCAGGGCATTTTTTTTCTTTAGAAAAAACTTAAATAAGTAGAACGGCCTCAAGTAATTGGTATATATAACCGATAGAAACAGCAGGTTACCCCAATCTTGATGCTCCAAACTGGTGCGTTAAGATACTGACAAATAAGAAATTGTGGGAATTGTGCTTGGCGGCGAAACGAACTATCTCTCTCCTGTGGCCCGGGCTGTTGACTATTGTGTCAGCGGCGGCGGTCTACGTTATCTCTGGTGAATGGGGTACCCCGGTTGCGATGTTGGGGGTCGCCATGCTCTGGGCCATCTCATCGCGTCGTGCCAGCACAACCGATACCCAACTCATTGAATCTGCACGGGACGCCCATGAGGGTCATGACTGGCGGGTGGTGCTCGATGAGATATCAACCGTGGTGTACAGCGAACTCGAGGTCATTCGAGGCGACCTGGATCAGTCTACCCAGATTGTGCGCGATGCTATCCATGGCCTGCAAAACAGTTTTCAGGGCCTGAATGAACAGTCTCAGGTCCAAAGCAATCTCGTGCTTGAACTTATCGCCAATAGTGGCGCTGCCCCGGTTAATGACGAACAGGGCGAAGATGAATTTAGCTTTACCCGTTTTGCTCAGCAGACCCAGGGTGTCCTACAGCAGTTTGTGCAACAGATACTCGATGTCAGTAAAGAGAGTATGGATGTGGTGCACATGGTGGATGACATTGCCGTCCAGATGGGCGAGGTCGTGAAGTTACTCGGTGATGTGAAGAGCATTGCCGACCAGACCAACCTGCTGGCGCTCAATGCGGCCATCGAGGCGGCGCGGGCCGGAGAGGCGGGGCGTGGATTTGCCGTGGTGGCGGATGAGGTGCGTAACCTGTCCATGAACTCGAATCGTTTTAGTGATCAGATCCGTGACGTGGTCAAGACCGCGACAACAAACATCAAGACCGCTCAGGAAACCGTCGGTAAGATGGCCTCCAAAGACCTGAGCACGGCCATTCACTCCAAGGAGCGTGTCGAGAGCATGTTCAAGCGTGCTACGGAGGTCAATACCTACATGGGACAGAGCCTCAATGGAATGGGGGAAGTAACGCGGAATATCGGCAACAGCGTGGCGATGGCCGTGCGGGCATTACAGTTTGAGGATATGCTGACCCAGCTAATGGCGCATATAGGGCAACACGTGAATCGCCTGGAACAGGTGGTGCGTGAGTTACAGTCGGGCCTGTCGATGGCGGAGCAGGGGATAGAAGACCACGAGGTAAGCCAGAAGCTGCGTACCATCCGTGATAATCTCATCGCCTACATGGGGACCGATAGCAATCGCCCCAACAGGGCCGTGTTACAGAATACGATGAATGAGGGTGAAGTGGATTTATTTTAGGGATGAGCCGACTGAGTAGTGGGTTCGTGGTTTTGTTAATTTCATTGAGAGGGAAAGAATATGTCGATTTCTGCAAGTGTTTCGGATGGTGGCAAGGAAGTGTCGATCTCCATAGATGGTCGATTTGATTTTAATGCCCATAAGGATTTTCGTGCGGCGTATAAGAATCAGAGACCCGATGCCAAGTATGTAATCAAAATGAATGGCACCGAGTACATTGATAGCTCGGCCCTGGGTATGTTGCTGTTGCTGCGTGAACACGCCGGGAATGACAGCTCGACTATTACAATTACGGGCTGCCGTGATGAAATCAGAAAGATCCTCTCTATCGCCAATTTTGAACGCCTGTTTAATATCGCCTAAGTGTCTGTGATTCACTAGGCGCTTATTATGAAGGTGTTGGTCGTTGATGACGAGCAGACCAATCGCGTTATCCTGAAGGCAATGTTGGCGAAGGATGCCCATGAGGTAATCCTCGCCGCCGATGGCAAGGAGGCGATTGACTGCTTTGAGGCCGAACAGCCCGATCTCATCTTGCTGGACGTAATGATGCCGGTGATGGACGGTTACACCGCGGCGCGGATAATTAAGGAAAAATCCACCCAACGTTTCATCCCCATCATCTTCCTCACCGCGATGACGGACGAGGCGGCGCTGGTCAAGTGTATTGACTGCGGTGGCGATGACTTTCTCACCAAGCCATACAGCCGCCCCATCTTGCAGGCCAAGATCCATGCGCTGGATCGGATCCGCGAACTCTACGATACCATCTCGGCCCAGAATGCCGAATTGGAAGATTTTCATGAACGGAGTATCACTGAGCAGGAGGTGTCTGAGACCATCTTCTCGCGCCTGATGCGTCAGGGTGAACTCGATCTACCCATGATTCGCTATATTCGCAGTGCCGCCAGCACCCTGAATGGCGACATCCTGTTAGCCTCGCGTCAACCCTCAGGGGTGATCTATCTATTAGTCGGAGATTTTACCGGACATGGCCTTGCGGCCGCGATTGGTGCCCTGCCCGCGGCGCAAATCTTCTACGCCATGTGCGCCAAGGGCTTCTCCCTCGATGATATCGTGCAGGAGATCAACCTGCGTCTGAAGGCCTTTATGCCGGCTAATATGTTTCTCGCCGCTACCCTCATTCAAATTGACCCCAAGAATTGCAGTATGGGGGTGTGGAATGGCGGTCTGCCCGAGGTCATGGTGTATGGTCCGGATCATCGTGTCATCCACCGTGTGGAATCCTCTCATCTTCCCCTCGGGGTCTTGAGCAATGACAAGCTGGAGAGTGGGCCGGTGTGGTTACCGCTACTCCCCGACTCGCGCATCTATGCCTATACCGATGGTGTTATTGAGAGTGACGGCTTCGCCGGTCAGATGTTTGGACAGGAGCGACTGGAGAAAATTCTGCGCGATGCTATTACAGAAAATACAAACGCGATTGCGCAACTGGAGGTCGCATTACAGGCCTTTCGGGGTGAGGTCCCACCGCGTGACGACACCACCTTATTAGAATTTCACTGTAGCAAGGAATACCTGGAGGCTGCGGCCCAGCATGAGGTCGATGAAGATACCAGTCTCCGGCGCGAGTGGAATTTCGAGATATGTCTGGAGGCATCAAGCCTGCGCGACAGCGAGCCGGTCGGTCTGGTCATGACCATGCTGCGTCAGTTGCATTTAATTGGCCCCTACAAAGAAGAGCTGCACCTGATCCTGTCCGAGCTATTCAATAATGCGATGGACTACGGCGTGTTACGCCTGGACGCCGACATCAAGAGCGCAGACAGCGGTTTCCTGAACTATTATGTGAAGCGGGAAGAGCGACTGTTGCAGATGCGCGAGGGTTTTGTCAGGTTCAAGTTGCGCAACCACTGTGAGGGAGAGACCTGTGCCCTCAGCATAAGCCTTGAAGACAGTGGCGCGGGTTTCGATTTTGAAAGGGTGATGAACCGTGAGGTGGACCTGCACGGCCTGCACGGGCGAGGTGTTGCGCTGGTACGTTCACTGTGCAAATCAGTGACATTTACCCCACCGGGGAATCGAGTGGAGGTGGTCTATGCCTGGTAGTGCAGCACGGCTACCCACCGTACATTAGTTAAAGGATGATAATGGCGCTCAATCCAGTTTTATTTACCCAGTTTGATGAGGCGGTGGTCTCGACGCTGTACGACCTGCTGGGTGATGACTTTCTACAATTACTGGAGACCTTTCGTCAGGACAGTAGCCAGCACCTGTCGTCCCTGGGGCCGCTCATTGAGGCCGCCCAGGTTGAGGACTTGACGCGGGCGGCCCATTCCCTCAAGGGGATCAGTGCCAATGTTGGCGCCTTAAGCTTTAGTGAATTGTGCCGACAAATCGAGTTCATGGCGCGGGCCAATGACCTGGCGGGTTGCAGGCAACACCTGGCCGGATTACAAAAACAATTTGAGGCAGTAGAACAGGTGATCCGTGAGTGCCAATAGCACACACGGGCAATAATGACTTAGAGTAAACAAACAATGCAGGCAAGGTCAATGGACAAGGCGACGCAACCCACCGAGACACTCAATGACGGCAAGCACGTGGATATCCTCATGATTCACGCCCTGCTGGAATCATTACTTACCATCTTTTCGACCATGGTAAACCTGCGTATCCAGCCCGGTATTCCGGTACCCAAGCAGGACAAAATTGCCAAGGGCGAGGTCACAGGTTTGATGGGTATGGAGACCGAACAGGCCAAGGGCAGTGTTGCCCTGAGCTTTACCCTGCCCGCCATCCGCAAGATTTCAGCCAAGCTCATTGGTGAAGAGATTGGCGTCATCGGTGACGAGGCCCGTGATATGACCGGCGAATTGACCAATATGCTGGTCGGCGGCGCCAAGCGCATCATGGCGGAGAAGGGCTTCGAGTTTGACATGCAGTCACCACAACTGCTTATGGGCAAGGGGCATGAGATCATGCACCGCTATCCCGGTCAGACCGTATTGTTGCCCATTAAGGTCGAGAAAGAAGAGTTTTATATGGAGTTGAATTTCATCTGATAAAAGTGAGGGGTGGCCCTGGGCGGCCCCTACCAAGGTCGTCTCTCGTGCGTATGGGGGGCACTGTAGCGTGACACCGATTTAAATATGCCTATCTTATAGTCCGTATCGCTTGCACTCGCGAATTCCTGATTAAATGCTATCAGGAATCTCAAACCAGTCTGGGCGTTGATGTCTGCCCACGAAGACTATATCAAGCGTTGTCATTTTCGTCGGGGCGACAACCTTTCCCTCCTTACCCCCTACCCATCATGCCCTGCCGGGTTTAATACTCACCTCCAAACTAAAGCTTTGTCTAACTCATCCCCCCCCGGACGCCGACGATTTGCACCAAAACTGTTCGTAAAAATTGCCGGGTTAATGCCGGGAAAATTATTAAACAGTCGGCAAATAAAAACCTCTCAAGTTTGATATATCCCATCCGATAGCTCGTCTCAATCCACTCCGTACACTAAAGGCCTGGTTTGGTCGTAGTCCGTGTTGGGTGAGTGAAATGGATGGGCATTTCAAACTATCGGATTCACACAGTCAGGCAGGGTGGAGTATGCGACTGGGGG
>JAHEDA010000128.1 GCA_024641445.1 Gammaproteobacteria bacterium | reverse complement strand
AAATGCCCATGACAAGCACTAAGCCCCTAGCCCTCTGCCTTCCCCTGGAAAACCACCTCTTGCGTGGCAGCCTATTGTGGGAACGCCTGTTGCGACTGGTCCTTGCTAACCCCCTTAGTCTATTCAGTGTATTGGGCTGGGTTATGCAGGGTGGGCGGCCGAATTTGGCAAGACAGTTGCGTGAACGCATCACACTCGATGCGCGCGCCCTGCCTTATCGTCGTGACTGGCTACACCCCAACTCCGCACACCCCAAGGTGTATCTGCTCGTCACCGAAGATGAGAAACCCCTCGCCAAGGCCATTTCGGCGAGTTGTGATGGATTACAGGAGATACTTGTCTACCAGCATGATCCACGCACACTCCTCGACCAACAATTTGGTCAGGATGGTTATGAGCTGGTCAGTCCCTCACAATTACGCGCAGAGGACCCAGGCATGATTACGACGCTGATCAAGGCCTTGCGACTGCACCAGTGGGCAAAAAACGCACTGATCTTTGCCCCCCTGCTCCTCGCCCACGCCGTGGGTGATCTTGGTAAATTGTCGCAGGCCTTTCTGGCCTTTTTGGCCTTTGGATGCAGTGCCTCCGCAATTTATTTATTAAACGACATGGTTGACCTCGATGACGATCGGCGCCACCGCAGCAAACACCGACGTCCCCTCGCCGCCGGGACACTCTCGATCCCAGCGGGCCTGTTGCTCATTCCGCTACTCCTCACCCTGTCGTTTGTGTTGGCGATGCAGGTTAATCTGACCTTTGTGCTGGTACTGCTCGGCTACCTTGGACTCACCACCGCCTATTCCTTCTGGATTAAGCCCATGGTCTTGCTGGACGTCCTTACCCTTACCAGTCTCTATACCGTCCGAATAGTCGCTGGCGGTGTCGCGGTGGCAGTACCGCTGTCATACTGGTTACTGGCCTTTTCGATGTTTCTATTCCTGAGTCTGGCACTCGCGAAGCGTTATTCAGAACTCCACAATGTGCAGAAGGCCGGCAAGAAAGGTGCACGCGGATACACGGTTGAGGACCTTTACACCGTGAGTCTGTTTGGTATTAACGCTGGATATATGGCTGTACTGGTCTCGGTCCTGTATATCCACGACCTGCGCGTCGATCAACTCTATTCCAAACCCGATTGGTTGTGGATCATCTCCATTACCCTGTTGTATTGGATCAGCCGGATCTGGTTACTGACCAAGCGTGGCGAGATGCATGAGGACCCGGTGGTCTTCGCCCTGCGAGATACACCCAGCTATGTCATTGCAGGGCTGATCGTTATCAGTCTCTATCTTGCGACATGAGCGACAGACCGCCTCATTCCTGGGGCCACTACCCAAAGACGCAACAACAATCACAGCCCCTACGCTGGTTGGGCGATTCATGGCAGGCCCGTGAGGGCAGGGAGACGTGGCTGGCTTATGGACAGGGCCGAAGCTATGGCGATGCCTGCCTGAATGATGGTGGTATCCTGCTACTTACCGACGCGCTGGACCGCTTTATCCACTTCGACCCTGAGCAAGGCCTGTTACGCTGCGAGTCCGGTGTGACGCTGGCGCAAATACTTGCCCTGATCCTCCCGCGAGGCTGGTTTCTACCCGTCACCCCGGGAACCAAGTATGTCTCGATTGGTGGCGCCATTGCCAATGACGTACACGGCAAGAATCATCACCGTGCAGGAACCTTCGGCTGTCACATTAGTGCATTTGGTCTGCAACGCTCCAATGCTGAACACCTTACTTGTAGCACCAGCGAAAATACCGAACTCTTTTCTGCGACCATCGGTGGACTTGGCCTCACTGGATTCATCACCTGGGCAGAGATAAAACTTAAAAAGATTGTTGGGCCACATATCTCACAAGAGACACGGCAGTTCTCAAATCTGGAAGGTTTCTTTAATTTGAGTAAAGAATCTGATCAGGATTGGGAGTACACCATGTCCTGGTTTGATTGCACGGCAAGGGGCAACAAGCTGGGACGCGGCCTTTTTATGCGCGGCAATCATTCGAATACGAGTGACAACATCCGTGCCGAGGCTATCCGCCACCCGCGTCTGGGTATGCCCCTGTATGCACCTGGTTGGCTACTCAACCACTTCAGCATCCGCGCCTTTAATCATTTATATTTTCAACGACCGCATATCCCGGACCGTCTCACCCACTACGACCCATTTTTTTATCCTCTCGATAGCATCGCTCACTGGAACCGCATGTATGGACGGCGGGGCTTCCTACAATATCAGTGCGTAATCCCCACGCAGCATGCCCAAGATGGCATTGCCGAATTACTCAAGGTCATCGCCCACAATGGTCAGGGTTCGTTCCTCGCCGTACTGAAACAGTTTGGCAGCATCAAGTCCCCTGGCATACTTTCGTTTCCACGCCCAGGTACCACACTCGCCCTCGATTTTGCCTTTCACGGTACGAGTACACTGCGACTATTAGACAAGTTAGACCTCATCACCCGAGACACCGGTGGCGCCGTCTATCCGGCCAAAGATGCACACATGAGTGCAGCATCATTCAAACAGTATTTCCCACAGTGGGAAACCTTTAGCCAATATATTGACCCGGCGTTTTCCTCCAGCCTCTGGCGCCGCGTCACCCAGCAGGAGTAGAGCTGATGTCCAACATAATGATCCTCGGTGCTACCTCGGCCATTGCACAACACGTCGCTAGGCTATATGCCACACGCGGCGATCAACTCTTTCTAGTGGCTCGTGATAAGGCCAAATTAAAGGCTATCGCCGATGATGCTACGAGTCGTGGTGCTGCGGCTGTCTATACCTACGCCATTGATTTAAGCGACAACACCAGACACACGAGCCTGTTTCAACGAGCTGACCAGGACATGGGGCACCTCGATATTCTGTTGATCGCCTATGGCACCCTTGGTGATCAGAAGGCCTGTGAGATGAGTGTAACCACGAGCCTCGCTGAACTACAAACAAACTGCCTCAGCGTTATTTCTATCCTGACGCTCGCGGCCAATTTTTTCGAACAACACCAGCAAGGTACGATTGCGGCGATCTCCTCTGTAGCGGGAGACCGCGGCCGCCAGAGCAACTATGTCTACGGTACTGCCAAGGGTGCACTGACAATTTTTTTACAGGGGCTGCGTAATCGTCTCAGTAAGGCAGGGGTGACTGTACTAACGATCAAACCCGGTTTTGTTGACACCCCTATGACGCAAGACTTCAAGAAGGGTCTATTGTGGGTCAAGCCCGAGGTTATTGCGCGAGGTATTGTCAAGGCCATTGACAGAAGGAAGGATGTGGCCTATCTCCCCTTTTTCTGGCGCTATATCATGCTTGTCATACGTCATATTCCGGAATTCATCTTCAAGAAGTTGTCACTCTAGTATGATCAACAAGCTTTTCCAAAGCGAGATCCTGTTATTTCTCTTTTTGGGAGGAATCGCCGCCGCCACCAATTTTTTCAGCCGCATCCTACTCAATCACTATATGGGCTTTCGGGTCGCGGTCGTAATTGCCTATATAATAGGTATGATTGTCGCCTTCACCCTGTTTCGACGCTATGTCTTTGGTGCAGGGGGTCGTCACTCGGCACACGAGTTTCGTGACTTTACCCTGGTCAATCTGGTTGGCATCGTACTGGTATGGTTTATCAGTATCGGGCTGGCAGAAAACCTGTTTCCCGCAGTCGGATTTACCTTTCACGCCCATGAGATTGCCCATGGCATTGCCATCTGTGTCCCGGCCTTCACTAGTTACTTTGGGCACAAGTACTTTTCATTTCGCAAGGCCTGACCAGGCGCTCATTTTGGTTGAATCGCTCAAGTGACGGCATTTAGAAACGATAACATTGCTAAGCTACTCACGACTGTAGTACCCGGCATGACACCGCAAGAACACTATCAAGATGCAATCAAGAAGGGCCATCTACTCCCCGATGCCGCCCAGGTTCAGGTGGTCAATCAATTGCAACGCCTCTATATGGCCCTGCGCTCGCCCGCCAAATCAACATCACTTTGGCTACCACGCCTGACTAAACGTAACTCAACACCCGTGCAGGGTATCTATCTCTGGGGTGGTACCGGGCGCGGCAAGACCTGCCTCATGGATGCCTTCTATGCCTGCCTGGAGTTCCCCGAAAAACATCGCGTACACTTTCACCGGTTTATGCGTGACATCCATCACCGCCTACAGGCCCACGCCTACGACAAGGACCCCATCAAGCTCATCTGCCGTGAACTCTCGACCCAGATACGTCTACTCTGCCTGGATGAATTTCACGTCAGCGATATTACCGATGCCATGATCATGGCACGGTTACTGGAAGGTCTGTTCGAGAACGGCATTACCCTGGTGGCAACTTCAAATATCGCGATCAAGGACCTCTACCCTAACGGCCTGCAACGTGAGCGCTTTATGCCCGCGATTCACCTGCTGCAACAACACACCGACGAAATTAGCGTGAATGGAGAGGCCGATTACCGTAGCCGTATGCTACAGGCCAACCGCTGCTACCAGGTAGTGGCACCGGAACACTATCAAACAATCCTGACGCCTATGTTCAATGAACTCGCCACCGTCCCACCCAAGCACGGACGCGAGATCGAGATCAACGGCCATCTCATCCACTACTACGCCTGGGCCAATGACCTGATATGGTTCGACTTCCTGGATTTGTGTAACACACCGCGTGCCACTAGCGACTACATGGACATCGCCAAACAGTGTCATACGGTATTTATTAGTGGAGTACCTAGAATGGGTGAGGGACAAAACGATATGGCGCGCCGCTTTATTCATCTAATCGATACCTTCTACGATAATCATACCTGTCTTATCGTTAGTGCCGAGACTGAACCTGCGGAGTTATATCACGGTATAAATCTGAAATTTGAGTTTGATCGGACGATCAGTCGCTTGACCGAGATGAATAGTCAGGGCTATATACGATCAATGTAGTTGTATTGCCTCCAAATATTATTTGCTATCAAAATTCTGGTTGACGAATGATATAGAGGACACACACAGACAAGGCTATGCCTTCGGAACCCATCAAGCTAAAACCAGTTCTACAACTAGGTTGTTTGGCTTCACTCAAACGGTTCAGCCCTGGCTATCCGGCTTGCTTATCTCATTAGGTGCTACCTGAATTATCTTCCGCAAGCTTGCAACGATTACGCCCCATTGCCTTGGCCTGATACAGCGCGGCATCGGCGCGATGGAGAATACCTTCAAAGTTTTCATTTATTTCAAGTGCAGCGACACCGATGCTCACGGTAATATTGACGGGTCGGGTAGGATCTAATGTATCTGTCGCCACAGACTCCACTGCGAAGGCCATGCGTAATCTCTCCGCGGCTACCAAGGCCTGTTTGGCGGGCGTATTCGGCAGAAGTGCAACGAACTCCTCGCCACCAAAACGGCAGAATACATCTTCAACACGCAGCATCTGTTCCGCAATATTGACAAAACGACACAGGATCACGTCACCCGTATCGTGACCAAAGCGGTCATTGATCTGTTTGAATTTATCGAGGTCCATCATCAGCACCGATAGTGGTTCGTTATAGCGTCTTGAACGTGCGATTACTTTTTCAGTGATAAGCGAGAATGAGCGTCGATTGAGTGCACCGGTTAGGGGGTCACGGTTGGCTTGCTCATCTAAGTCGGACTGTAAACGCTCGGCTGTCATCAACACCATCCCCAGTGTTACCGCAATCGTGGTGCATAACCACCACAGCAGCATGAATGCAGCAACCCCATGTGGATCCAGAGCTCCTTCTACCGGGGTATAGAAGTCTGTAGTAACAGCACGTACCAGAAAAATGATGGCGTTAATGGTGTAGAGCCAGCCTGTCGCACGCATGGCAGGAGGGAGCGGGCTTGCAGAGAGTAAATCGTGTGCAATCTGAATCGAAAAAAATGCGACCAGAATGGCGTTTCCCAGGGCCATCAACCCCACTGAATATTGGTATTGGGCGACAACGACCCACGCCAGTATGACGATTCCGAGTATCAGTAACACTGATGGCGAAAGAGGTGCCCGACCAATGAAGAGTCTGAAGCCATCCCAACTCAAGACCAACCCGATAACTACCAATACTTGAGCAAGCGATAACACCGCTTTCCATGTGAATATCCCATAGCTCAGAACCAGGATGAGCGCGAGTGCAGCAAGGCCCCCTGCCCAGGCCCAGCGCCCAAGCCCAGACATGGTGGGGTGCATTCGCCATAGCAGGAGCCTCGCCCCCGCGCAAAATGCATTGGCCAAGGCCACGGCCACTAATAACGAACGGATATCGAATACCATATTCAGCAAACAACCCTATGCATTTTATTTTTTGTGTCGCGCTAAAATCGAGAAGGTCAATAATAGTCGCATAATCGGCAGGCTATCAAATGCATAGAGTAACTGTCATGGGATTTTCTAAAAACACCACCGACGTGACGGCCAGACTGCCGTCACAACTGAATGTCCACGGCCTTGAATTGAGGCAATGAAACCTTTAACTGAATTTTCACTGTGTCCACGATGGCCACGAGTTATGGAACAGTCAATAAAAAAGGCGGGTCACCCCGCCTTTTCTTATTCACTCTCAGCTCGGCTTACTTGACCTTGGGGGTCAGTTCACCGGACTTGTAACGACTAACCATGGTATCAAGGTTCATAGCCTGTAGCTTGGAGGCCATGCCGGCGCTGCCGAAGGCCTCGAAGCGGGCCTTACAGATCTCCTTCATACCCTTGGTCGCTTCCTTCAGGAACTTACGTGGGTCGAAGTTGGACTTGTTATCGTTCAGATGCTTACGAATGGCACCGGTAGAGGCCATGCGCAGGTCGGTGTCGATGTTGACCTTGCGCACACCATTCTTGATACCTTCCACGATCTCTTCAACCGGCACGCCGTAGGTCTGCCCCATGTCACCGCCGTAGTTGTTGATGATCTGCAACCAGTCCTGCGGCACGGAAGAGGAACCGTGCATGACCAGGTGCACATCGGGGATGCGCTGGTGGATCTCTTTCACGCGGTCGATACGCAGGATCTTGCCGGTAGGCTTGGTGGTAAACTTATAGGCGCCGTGTGAGGTGCCGATAGCAATCGCCAGGGCGTCAACGCCGGTCTTCTTGACGAAGTCCGCCGCCTCTTCCGG
>JAHEDA010000127.1 GCA_024641445.1 Gammaproteobacteria bacterium | reverse complement strand
TCAAGGCCCTCGGGGTCGTGAAGTTGAAATAGGTCGGTGCGCCCCCTGCCTTGCAGGGGGCTGACAGACCTGCCAAACTGACACTCATGGCAGTAATTGTCATGAGTGTCATGACATTTGGGAGTATCCACATGACAAAGTCACCCCGACCCAGTTGTGAGCAGGTCATGGACCTGTTTCCACAACCCTTCGTCATTATCGATCGTGACTACCGTATCGTGGCCGCCAATAAGCACTATGCCGAGCACTTTGGCATGGATGATGTCATCGGCCATAAATGCCATAAGGTCTCGCATCACTCGGATGTACCGTGTAGTCAGATTGGTGAGCGGTGCCCACTGGAGGCGGTCTTTGCCAAGCGTGAGGCCACTGAGGTGATGCATATCCACTATGACAAACACGGTCACGAGGAGTACGTTCGCCTCAAGGCAACACCCATGTTTGATGAAGCGGGGGCGTTGCGTTTCATGGGCGAGCAGATCCAGCCCATCAATCAATACGAAGACTCCGGTGCCCTGCTGGTGGGGCGTTCACGCAGCATGCTGCGCATGATCAGCCTGCTGCAACGCGTCGCACCCTCCAAGAGCATCGTGTTGTTACAGGGCGAGAGCGGGGTGGGCAAGGAGTGCGTTGCGCAATATCTGCACGAATATTCCGGCGTTGCCAACGGCCCCTTCGTGGTAGTGGACTGCGGCAATCTGGGCGAGAGCCTGATCGAGAGTGAACTCTTCGGTTATGAGAAGGGCGCCTTCACCGGTGCCAACACGCGCAAGACGGGTCTGTTCGAGGCCGCCAATGGCGGTACCTTGTTCATTGATGAGATCGGTGAGTTACCCCTGGCGTTACAGACCAAGCTATTGCGCGTGCTGGAGACGGGTACCTTGCGACGTATTGGCGGTACTGGATACCAAACCATCAATGTGCGCGTGATCGCCGCCACCCATCGCGACCTGAAACAGATGGTCGAGGCGGGGCGTTTTCGTCAGGACCTCTACTATCGCCTCGCAACCTTCCCGATCCATATCCCCAGCCTGCGCGAACGCAAGGATGATATCGTCCTGTTATCACAGCACTTTCTCTGTCAGATGGAGGAGGGTGAACAGTATTTGCCGTTGGCACCTGATGTAATCGAGCGTTTGATGGGGTATGACTATCCCGGTAACGTGCGCGAGCTGAGAAATATTCTGGAGCGTGCGGTGATCCTTGCGGCGGGGGATGCCCTCACCCCCGAACACGTCGTCATTGAGCAGTCGGGGCAGATGCCACAGTCGATCACGCCAGAGGCCCCTGGTGCGGTGGAGAGTGAACGTTTATTGAACCGACGCAACAGTGAACTCGATACCTCTACTGTGATGCAGGCCCTGCAACAGACGGCGGGTCATCGGCGTAAGGCCGCCGCGATGTTAGGGGTTAGTGAGCGCACGCTGTATCGGTATGTACAGCGTCTCAAACAATAGCGCTGTCTTGCGGGTCTGAGGTGTGGCAACGGGGCGGGGGCATGGGCAGATTCTATTTCGCCCCGAATGACTCGGTACTGAAAAAGAAAAAGGGCCTTGCGGCCCTTTTTCGTTAGAGGTGAACGGAGCTTATTCCACGCTCATCTTGGCCTTGGCCAACTGGTAGCTCCAGGGTAAGCCGGAATTTTTCCAGCCATTCACGTTGCGCAGGCCCTCTTTTGACATGTCACCCTCAAAGCCATCCACGACGGAATAGACCTTGGTGTAACCGGCCTTGGCCAGCAGGTTTGCCGCCAATGCGCTGCGATCACCGGAGCGACACATGAGGATGATCGGGCTGTTTTTGTTCAAGCCCTTGGCCTCAATGCGGCTGGCCACCAGGGTCTCAAACTCGGAGTTCGGCAGCAGTTTGAAAGACTGACTCTTGTCGTTCCAGGTGTACATGGGGTCGATCTCCATGTATGGGATATTTGCATCTGCAGTCGTTGGCATGCCGAGGAAATTCACCTCTTCACGTGTACGGACATCGACGAACAAAACCTTTTCTTTCTGTGTCATGTCATAGGCTTCTTTCACTCCCAGGTACAAACCAAGGGTCGTACGTTTCTTCTCTGGTACTTTATCGGCGTCAAAGGCAAATGCCACGGAAGAAGACAAGCTTAAGATCCCTATCAAGCAAGTAACATAAACGGATTTCATTCTGGTTCCCCTAAAAGAATCAAAGTTAAAGTTAGAGACCCAAGATGGTGTCTCGGCACGGAATAATAGGCATAAGTAATTAGTAAAGTCTAATAGTCTTAATTGCTTAAATATAAATAGCCGCATTCACTTGAAAGGTTGCCGCTTATTATCATGAATTATATGGGGAATTTATGAGCTGGTTATTATTTAACCAGACGTACTAGCGAGATTTTGGATCTTGTACCTGTCCGAGCGTGGCCGTGCATGAACTCAAATCAGGTGTTCAGTTGACCAGTTTTTGCATACAACCATCCCACACATCCAGCTTAATCTGCGTGAGTGAGCGCCCACTGGCGTAGACCTGATCGATGATGGCATTCGGGGCCTTGCTTCGTAGTTGTGCGAAGTGTTCGTAGGCGAGCTGCCTGGGTTTACCCTTTGATTTGTAATCAGATGCCACCTCGGCGATCAGTTGATTCTGAAAACAGTAGGCGGCGAGGTCGGCGCGTTCTGGGTTGATGCCTGCGAGATTCTTTGCGCACTCGCCAAAGAAGGCGATGCTGTAGTCCCAGGCCGAGGTAAAGCGGTCGTGATAGACCTTGTGTAGCGTGGCATCCAGAAATTTTTGTTCAGCCGGATTCGTCGATTCAAGTTTGATGTCCTGAATTGGTATCCCCTGCAGGCGCTGGGTCGCGAGGCCGCGTGCGGTGTCGGCGATGTAGACACAGGGCGTCATCTCCTGTTTCTCGGTCTGGGTGTAGGGTTTGGGTTTGCTTGGGACAAGTGGTGTTGAAGGGCTCTGGCTGGCGCAGCCCGTTAGCGTCAGAACCAGAAACAGACTGAGTAACATGAGTGTGAATTTCATTGGTGCCCTTCCATCTGTATGCTGATGATATGTAGCTTAGCAAAGAATTCATGGTGTATGGTTTAAGCGTAATTGGCAATCTCCAGCAGATTCCCATCCGGGTCGCGGATATAAATGGAGACCAGCTCCCCATGGCCGCCGGTGCGGGCGATGGGGCCTTTTTCGATCTGCACGCCATACAGTTTAACGTGGGTGACCACCTCGTCAATTTCCATGTCGGTGATGAGACACATGTCCATGGCCCCGGGGGTGGGTTTCCTCGCATGTGGTGCGAGTTCCGTCCCTTGTTGTTGCAGTTTGATGCGATGGTTCTCAAACACCAGCGTCTTGTGTTGTTCATGCCCGTAGGTCTCTTTCTTCATGCCGAGCACGCTGCTGTAAAAGCGACACGTCGCATCAATGCTGTTGACAGTGAGAACGATGTGATCGATGTGTTTAAGCTTCATGGAGCCTCCTGGCTCAGCGCGATAGCCTCACTGCGTAGTTGAAACAGGCGTTCTGCCAGGCCCTTGCCCTCGATACCTTGTGCCAACAGTGTCTGTATATCGACGGACTGGGCGGCGGCAAGGGCGCGATGCAGGATCGCAGGTTGAGTCAAGGTGCGATCCTCATAACCAGTGCGGCCACGTGAGTCGGCCTCGCAAGCGAGCAGGAATTGCTCGAAGCGTTCGGGGCGGCGAAAGGCGTCCAGCCGTTGCAATAATTCCAACGTGGTGCTGGGGCGCAGCTCCTTGGCGCGGTGAAACAACAAGTGGTGCTCAGTCACCAACAGGGCGAGGTCACGAAAATCATTGGGTACACGCAGGCGTTTACACAACGCCTTCACCAGCGGTACGCCGCGTGCCTCGTGTGCAATATGCTTTGGCCAGTCCGCCCTGGGGGTGGTGCCCTTGCCGAGATCGTGCACCAGTGCGGCAAAACGTACGCGTGGATCAGATGACAATCGTGTGGCCTGCTGCAAGACCATGAGGGTATGCACACCGGTATCGATCTCCGGGTGGTACTCCGCCGGTTGTGGTACACCAAATAATTGATCGATCTCCGGAAAGAGTTTTGCCAGCGCATTGCACGCACGCAGCTCCTCGAAAAAGACCCAGGGTTGTTGCTCAGTAAGTGCGCGCTGCGTCTCTTGCCATACACGTTCGGGCACCAGTGCATCGACCTCACCGTTTTGCACCATCGTCTGCATCAACTGCCGGGTCTCATCGGCGACCTTGAAGCCGAGCGCGGCGAAGCGTGCGGCGAAGCGTGCCACGCGCAGGATGCGCACCGGGTCCTCGACGAAGGCAGGTGAGACGTGACGTAATAATTTCCGATCGAGATCGGCGCGACCATTAAATGGGTCGATGATCGTACCATCGTCATCTTCAGCCAGAGCATTGATGGTGATGTCGCGCCGGAGCAGATCATCTTCCAGGGTGATGTCGGGGGCGGCGTAAAAGCTGAAACCGGTATAACCCGGCCCGGTCTTGCGCTCGGTGCGGGCGAGGGCATATTCCTCTTTCGTTTGCGGGTGCAGAAATACCGGGAAGTCTTTACCTACCGCAGTAAAACCCTGCGCACGCATCTCTTCGGGCGTGGCACCGACGACGACCCAGTCCCGGTCCTTGATCGGCAGGCCTAACAGCCGGTCGCGGACACAGCCACCAACGCGATAGATTTTCATGACCGGATGATAGCCCGAATCTGACGGTGGGCGGTAACTCGGCTACACCGGTGGTTGCTCGTGACGCACGTGTGCGCGCAGGGTGTGATAACGGTCACGAGCCACGGCGTTGATCAGATATGCAGGGACCACCGCCTCGATTGGGGTGGGTGTGATACCGAGGGGGAATGCCTTGGCGCAGACGCTGTCTTTCTGAAGTGATCGGTAGTTATCCCGAGAGAAGGGTTTGCCTGGGAGGTATTCAAAGATATTTGCCTGGAGCCAGGACAGGCTACGGCCAAGGCCAACCACCTTGTGATAGCCACCAATGATCTGTGCGGTGTATTCCACTAGTTGTTTCAACGTGTAGGTCTTTGGACCACACAACTCATAGCGCTGTCCGTGGGTGCGCGTATCCGTGATGCTACGGCGGATTACCTCGACGACATCGCCAACGTACACCGGCGCGAAACGGGTGTTGGCACAGGCGAGCGGGAGGATGGGCGTCATTTTCAGGAGTGCGGCAAAGCGATTAAAAAAACTATCGCCAGGCCCTACTATGATGGAGGGTCTGAAGCTCGTGACCTGCAACTCTGGAGTGGCGTGCAAGAGGTCTTCCGCCTCGCCTTTGCTGACCAGATAGTGACTCACCCCGTTCTTGGCATCGGCATTGAGTGCACTCATGTGCAGGACGCGCTGTACGCCACAGTCATGACAGGCGTGTGCGATCTTCTGCGCCAGATCAGGATGAGCGTGACGGAAGCCCTTACCCTTGTCACCGCGTTCATTGAGGATGCCGACGAGGTTGATGACGACCTCCTGACCCTTGAGATACTTGCGGAGCGCATTGAGGTTATAGATATCTGCATCAATAAGCTCCACTGTGGGGAGAACCAACAGGTCACGGTGGCGCTCGCGACGGCGGGTCAGTACCCGGACCTGATAGCCCTCACGAGCCAACTCACTCACCAGGTGATGGCCAACAAAACCGGTGCCACCCAGAACACAGACATTACGTACACTCATGTTTAACCAATCCTGTTTAATGGGGCGAAGCCCCGCACCGCTATATTGTTTTTGGCAGCCCCCTTTGTACCAGAGACGGGACCGGGCTCAAAGGGCGATAAAAGGGGATTTGAACTGCATTCTGCGATAAGCTGGCTATACTGTTCAAAAACAAGGTAATTTCATCCGAGATTACCCCCGACGAACGCGAGGACACCATGAGCTTTGCTGCAATCAATCCCGCCACCGGTCAGGCCCTGAATGAGATTCCAGCCTGGGATGAACGCGCCCTGGACAAGGCCTTGACCGAGGTCGCGGGAGTTACCCCTCTATGGGCGGCAACCTCACTGGAGGAGCGGTCGCGATTGATGCATTGCGCGGCGGCAGTACTACGTGAAAACAGCGAACGCTATGCCCGCATCATTACCAGCGAGATGGGCAAGCTGTTGCGTGATGCCCGTGCCGAGGTTGAGAAGTGTGCCGGTGTCTGTGAATACTATGCCGATCACGCCGAGGCCTTTTTGCGCGATGAGCCCATTGAGTCCGATGCGGGCAAGAGTTACGTCACCTATCTGCCGCTGGGTACGGTGTTGGCGGTGATGCCGTGGAACTTTCCCTTCTGGCAGGTATTTCGTTTTGCTGCCCCCACGTTGATGGCAGGCAATACCGGTGTGCTCAAGCACGCCTCGAACGTACCACAGTGCGCTCTGGCCATCGAAGAGGTGTTTGAGAAGGCGGGTTTTCCACGCGGAGTGTTTCGAGCCCTGATGATCCGCGCCAACCAGGTCAAGAGGGTGATCGCCGACCCGCGCATTCATGCCGTGACCCTCACCGGCAGTGAGCCCGCCGGCCGTAGCGTGGCCGAGGCCGCCGGTGCCAACCTGAAGAAGTCATTGCTGGAGCTTGGCGGCTCGGACGCCTTCATCGTACTGGAAGATGCCGATCTGGACCTCGCGGTACGCAATGCCGTGACCTCACGGTATCTCAACACCGGGCAGAGCTGTATCGCGGCCAAGCGTTTCATCGTGGTGGACGCCATCGCCGAAGATTTTCTCGCCCGCTTCAAGGCCGCAGTGGAGGCGCTCAAGCCCGGCGACCCGATGGATGACGCCACGACACTTGCCCCTATGGCGCGTGCAGACCTGCGTGACGAATTGCATGTGCAGGTGGCGGATACTATCGCCGCCGGAGCCATCGCCGTGACGGGTTGTGCACCAATTCCAGGTGAGGGCGCCTTCTATAAGGCCTCAATCCTGGATCGGGTCGAGCCGGGAATGCGTGCCTATCATGAAGAGTTGTTTGGTCCCGTGGCGATTGTTATTCGTGCCCGCGATGAACAAGATGCCCTGCAGATCGCCAATGATTCGCCCTTTGGTCTGGGCGGCAGTGTGTGGACCCGCGACAGCCTGCGCGGCGAACGCCTGGCGGTACAGATCCAGTCGGGTTGTACCTTTGTGAACGGCATGGTCAAGAGCGATGCGCGTTTACCCTTTGGCGGGGTCAAGCGTTCGGGTTA
>JAHEDA010000126.1 GCA_024641445.1 Gammaproteobacteria bacterium | reverse complement strand
GTCGCTCCACAACACTGTTAACGATCTGCAGGGGACGAAGCAGGTTTTCACGCGAGACGGACAATTTCATGTAAGTTTCCCAGGCGGTCTTTAATTATTTATTAGTTAAATATTTAAACAATTGTTATTACTATTAGTGATCGAGATAACTGTGGATAAGCCCATTATCTGCTTTTTGTTCAAGCAGTTAAAGTAGATTAAAGGCTGTGTGTTTTATGCTGTTAGGACTGTGTGCAGCCTGTGGACACATTGTGGGTATGTGACCCCTTGATTTTATCCACAGCTTTATACAGACCTTATCAACGCGCTTATCCACTAGGTGCTCAAGGTACGCACGAGATTAGCATAATCCTCACCAATACGACCGTCCTCTTCACGTAACTCCGCGACCTTGCGACAGGCATGCAAGACCGTCGTATGGTCACGGCCACCGAAGGCGTCGCCGATCTCCGGGAGCGAGTGGTTGGTGAGTTCTTTACACAGCGCCATCGCTATCTGGCGTGGTCGAGCGATAGAACGGTTTCTGCGTTTGGAATGCATATCGGCTACGCGGATCTTGTAATACTCGGCAACCGTCTTTTGAATATTTTCGATGGTAACGAGTTTGTCTTGCAATGCAAGCAGGTCACGTAACGCCTCCTTGGCAAAGTCCATTGAGATGGCGCGGCCGGTGAACTGTGCATTGGCAATGACACGGCGTAAGGCACCTTCAAGCTCGCGCACATTTGAACGCAGACGCTTGGCGATGAAGAAGGCCACCTCGTGCGGTAGGTCGATACCGGAGAGTTGCGCCTTATTCATTAAAATGGCGACGCGTGTTTCGAGTTCGGGTGGTTCTATTGCAACCGTGAGCCCCCATCCAAAGCGAGACTTCAAACGCTCTTCCAGGCCGTCGACTTCCTTCGGGTAGCGATCACAGGTAAGAATTATTTGATGCTTGCCGTCGAGGAGTGAATTAAAGGTGTGGAAAAATTCCTCTTGCGAGCGCTCTTTTCCCGCAAAAAACTGGATGTCGTCGATCAGCAGTGCATCGACGGAGCGGTAATAACGTTTGAATTCATCAATCGTGTTGTGTTGCAGTGCCTTCACCATGTCGGCAACGAAACGCTCGGAATGTAGATAGACAACATTGGCGGCCGGGTTGCGTTGCACAATGAGATTGCCGCAGGCATGCATTAGATGTGTTTTACCAAGACCGACACCACCGTAAATAAAAAGTGGATTGTACGAACCCCCCGGGTTATCACCGACCTGGCGCGATGCTGCACGCGCGAGCTGATTAGATTTACCCTCGACGAAGGATTCAAAAGTGTAGTTAGGGTTGAGCGAGGTATTGCGGGGAGCCGTGACCTCGATAGTATTCGTCTCAGATTTTGGTGCGCCGATGGCGGGGTTAGTGCCTTGTTGGCTGCCGATACTTAGATGGACTTCAAGTGGGCGCCCCTGGATCTGGCCCATCAACTCCCGAATGCGATCCAGAAAGCGATCGTTAATCCAGTCGAGGACGAAACGGTTGGGTGCGAGCAGGCGCAACGCGTCGGAATCGCCCTCTTGCGCCTGCAGGGGTCTGATCCAGGTATTGAATTGTTGTGGCGTCAATTCGCTTTCGAGACGCGAAAGGCACTGCTGCCAAGGGGTCGCCGACACGGGGTTCCTCCAGGGGCGGGTATTATTGCCAATAGCGGTACGGGGGATGAGTTGGCGAGTCTACCCGGCTTGGCAAAAGTTATCCACACCCGCTTTAACTCGTGGAAAGATAGGAAAATAAGTCGGGATTGATTGACACTATGGCGGCCAAAAGGTAATCTTTGCGCCCTTTTTGCGGGATGGATGTGGGTTTGCTGTATGTCTGTCCCATGTTGGTTTTTAGCCGAATTTAGAATGGTACCGTGTCATGAAAAGACCGTTTCAGCCCAGTGTTTTAAAGCGTAAGCGTACCCACGGTTTCCGTGAGCGCATGAAGTCTGTCGGTGGCCGCAAGGTACTGGCTCGTCGTCGCGCCAAGGGTCGTAAGCGCCTAAGCGCCTAAGCGGGACGCCTGCGCCGGTGATTACCGCCGGGCGTTTTGCTCGATCTCAGCGCTTGCTCCGCTCCGCCGACTTCGAATCCGTCTTTGCCCGCCCTTGCCGGGTCCATAGCAAGCACCTCACCCTTCTGGTTCGTACAAACCAACTCGCTCATGCGCGTCTCGGTCTTGCCGTGGCCAAACGCATTATCAGACAGGCCGTCGATCGTAATCGACTGAAGCGTCTAATCCGTGAGAGTTTTCGGTTGCACCAGAGTGAGCTTCCCGCCTGGGACCTGATTGTCCTGCCGAAGCCGGGCGCCGCGGGGGCGGACAACTGTGAGATACTTGGGCAACTCGAACAACTTTGGATGGATGCTGTCAAACGATGCGCCGACTCGTGATTTTAATAATCAGTCTGTATCGTTATGCCATTAGTCCGCTACTGGGCCCACGTTGCCGTTTTTACCCCAGCTGCTCGGAGTATGCACAGACCGCCGTTGGCCGCTTTGGTGTATTGCAGGGTGGCTGGCTCGCGATGAAGCGCGTCGGCCGCTGCCATCCCTGGCATGAGGGTGGGATCGACCCCGTACCTGACCAGCTTTGTACGCACAAACACCATAACCACTAACCCAATAAAAAAGCCTCGATATCATGGAACAACAACGCCTCTTAATTCTCGTCTCCCTTGCCTTTGTTCTCTTCCTGATTTGGGATGCCTGGCAGAAAGACTATGGCCCCCACCCTCAGTCGGTAACCGCGACGGCATCCAGCACCCAGGCCGTTGCGCCTGCAGGGGGTAGTAAAGATGCGGGGGCTGACATTCCTACGGCGGATACAACGGCAAAGACCGCCGTCGCCGAGGTGCCCGCCGAGCACAACCCGACACAGGGTAATGGTCTACAGACCGCAACACGTGTTCACGTCAACACCGATGTCCTCCAGGCCGAGATCGATACGGTTGGCGGTGACCTGCGCGTGGTGAATCTGCCGAAATACCCGATTTCAGAACAGACACCCGACAAACCGTTTCAACTGATGAGCGATACCCTGCCACACCTGTTTATTGAGCAGTCCGGTTTTGCCGAAAAGGCCGCTCACCAGGGGATTTTGACCAAGGCGCCCAATCACACCACCGCATACCAGGCGAGTAAAACGGACTATGAGTTGGGTGCAGGGCAGGATAGCGTCGACGTTACCCTGAACTGGAAAAGCCCGGAGGGCGTGGAGTTTGCCAAGGTCTATCACTTTCAGCGCGGGAGTTACTTGATCCACATTTCGTATGTTGTGAAAAACACCGGCAACGCACCCTGGCAGGGCAACATCTATCACCAGTTGCGCCGTACCGATACGGTCAAGTCTAAGCACGCCATGGGTGTCTCCACCTATACCGGTGGTGTGATCTATAGCGAAGAACACAAGTACGAGAAGATTAAGTTCGACGAGATGAAGGACAAGGACCTCTCCCGCACCATCAAGGGTGGTTGGGCCGCCATGATTGAGCACTACTTCGTGGGCGCCCTGGTGCCGGACAAAAATGCCTCGTTCGACTACTACAGCCGTGACCTCAAAAACCTGGGCCAGTACATCCTGGGCATGAAGGCCAGCGATGCAACCGATGTCGCCCCCGGCGCTGAGCGCCAGGAGAGTATCGGCCTGTATGTTGGTCCCAAGACACAACGCGTACTTGAGGGTATCGCACCAGGTCTGGAACTCACGGTGGATTACGGCTTCCTGACCTTTCTCGCCAAGCCACTATTCTGGTTGCTTAAGCTGATGCACAGCCTGACCAGCAACTGGGGTTGGTCGATTATCTTGCTGACGATCATTGTGAAGGGCGCCTTCTACAAGCTGTCCGAGACCAGCTATAAGTCCATGGCGCACATGAAACGCGTAGCACCTCGCCTGAGTGCACTGAAAGAGCGTTATGCCGGTGACAAACAGCGCATGCAACAGGCACAGATGGAGCTGTTCAAGAAGGAAAAGATCAATCCTCTGGGTGGCTGTTTGCCGATCCTGGTTCAGATCCCGGTATTCATCGCGCTGTATTGGTCGTTGCTTGAGAGTGTGGAGCTACGCCAGGCGCCCTGGATCTTCTGGCTCACAGACCTCTCCAGCAAGGACCCTTATTACGTCCTGCCGGTGCTGATGGGCATCACCATGCTGATTCAACAAAAGCTGAACCCCACTCCCCCGGACCCGATCCAGGCTAAGGTTATGATGGCCCTGCCCATCGTGTTCACCTTCTTCTTCGCCAGCTTCCCCTCGGGTCTGGTGCTGTACTGGGTGGTGAGTAATACCCTCTCCATCGCACAACAGTGGTACATCACCCGGGTCGTGCTGGAGCGGAACAAGCCGGAAAAGGAATAGCCCGGCGCGCCCGGTGATGCACCCATGGCCGGGGCGATAAACGTGGGCGCGATAGATACCATTGCTGCCCTGGCCACGCCGCCCGGTCGCGGTGGGGTGGGCATAATTCGCATTAGTGGCCCGGCGACGACGAAGGTCGCCGAGGCCCTTCTGGGCAAGCTACCCAAGCCACGCACGGCAGAATACCTCCCCTTTATAGACCGCAGTGGCCAATCCCTCGATGTGGGGCTGGCGCTGTATTTTCCTGCTCCCCACTCCTTTACGGGCGAGGACGTCCTCGAACTGCATGGCCACGGAGGACCCGTCCTGATGGATATGGTCTTGCGTGAGGTCCTGCAACAGGGTGTGCGCATGGCGCGGGCCGGGGAGTTTTCCGAGCGCGCCTTTCTCAATGACAAGCTGGATTTGGCGCAGGCCGAGGCCATTGCCGACCTGATAGAGGCGGGGAGTGAACAGGCCGCTCGTTCAGCCATGCGATCGCTCCAGGGCGCCTTCTCGGAGCAGATCCATGTACTGGTCGAAGACCTGACCCTGCTGCGTATGCACGTCGAGGCGGCCATCGACTTTCCCGAAGAGGAGATCGATTTCCTCGCCGATGAACGCATCTCGCGCCAACTCGGTCAGATCCAACAGACCTTGAATGGCGTAATGCGCGGGGCGGAACAGGGTTGTCTGATCCAGGAGGGCCTGCAAGTTGTACTGGCGGGTCAGCCGAACGTGGGCAAGTCGAGCCTGCTGAACGCACTGTCCGGGCGTGAAACGGCCATCGTCACCGAGATCGCCGGTACGACCCGTGACGTGTTGCGGGAGCAGATCCATATCGATGGTATGCCACTGCATATCATTGATACCGCCGGGCTGCGGGAGAGCCGCGACATCGTCGAGCAGGAGGGGATTCGCCGGACCTGGGGGGCGATTGAACAGGCCGATGTGGTCTTGCTGTTGGTGGACATGCAGGCAGGGGTGGGAGAGGTTGACCGGGAACTCCTGGCCAGGCTACCCGCCAAGCTGCCCAGGCTGGTGGTGGAAAATAAGTCTGACCTCATGCACCAACCCGCCTCAATAGTGAGTGACAACTCACTTACTCACATCAAGCTCTCTGCCAAGACTGGTGATGGCCTGGGCCTGCTGCGTGATCACCTCAAGTCACTGGCGGGTTATCAAAACGTCGGTGAGGGGGGGTTCAGTGCCCGTCGCCGTCACCTGGAGGCGATTGCACGCGCAGACCAACATTTGCAAATGGCCGCCACCGAACTCGAGCACCGGCAGGGTGAGCTGATGGCGGAGGAGCTCCGGCTGGCGCAGCAGGTTTTATCCGAGATTACGGGTCAGGTCACCAGCGAGGATTTACTTGGCCGGATCTTTGCTTCATTCTGTATTGGAAAATAAGACGTCAACCACGGCTGCCTTGTGATGGGCCGATGGACAGTCAGTCAGGTCTACAGGTAGCAGCATGCGTATTGCGTTAACCACCGCCCTTCTCTTCTCGGTAGCCACCTCCAGTTATGCCGCAGGAGATTATTACTATGGCATTGGCCTCGGTCAGGGCACCTACCGCCAGGACAACTCCACCGACTTCCTCTACGGCGATAGCAAGCTAATCGTCGGACGTTATCTCTGGCCTGCCCTGATGGTGGAGGCGCAGCTCGCCCTACCGGGGAGCGCCAGTGGCAAGATTGATGTCGTAGACGTGAATCTACAGGTGGATAACTATCTTGCCTTTACCCTGCGCGGCAAGCTCCCCCTCGGCAGTAGTATGAAGGGGCGCGAGCGCATGGCCCTACTCGGGAGCCTGGGCTTCACGCGCATGCAAACGACGACCAAAGATTCGACCACCAGCACGAGTGGCCTGGAATACAGCCTGACCTATGGTCTGGGGGTGGAGGCACCACTGACTCAGGGATCGGCGATCTCGCTGGAGTATGCGAGTAATATCGCGGGACAGAGTCAGGGGCATAGCTATAACTACACCACCTTTTTCACCGGCATTCGGTTTAATTATTAAGCGCACCGTATGCAACCACTCCCTCACACAAAACGACGCCACGTTATTGCCCTAGTGGTTGTTGTGTTGGGGCTTTTCAGTTTATTCAGTAGCGCAAATGCAGAGATGCCCTTGCTCTCCGGCATCATTATCAAAATGAAGGGCGACGTGGCGGTCAGCGGTCAGGCCGTGGGCCAGTTTAGGCCGCTCAGTGTCTCGACGATGCAGACCCTCAATGCCTATTCTGGTGTGAACCTGCAATACCGGCGTGTGATGAGTGGACGCAATCACGTTTTACAATTGCCGCAGCGTATGCCCGTGGAGCAGGTGCAGGCGATCTGCGATCGCTTGGTCGCCAATGGTGTGGTGGAGCATGCCGAACCGGACCTCATCCTTAAGCCATTGGCCAGCCCCAACGACACGGACTATGTCGCGGGCAAGCAGTGGTATTTGAATGAGGCCACGGGCGGTATTAACGCCGAGGCGGCGTGGGATATTACCACCGGCTCGGCCAGCACCGTCGTGGCCGTCATCGACACGGGGTTTCGTCCGCATGCGGACTTTACTCTCGCCAGGGTAACCGCTGATGGTTACGACTTCATCACAAGTGATCTCATCGGCAACACCGCTGACGGTGATGCCTCGGGTCGAGATAGTGACCCAACCGATGTGGGGGATTATTTAACGAGTGGTGATTTATCAGGGAGCTATTCCGGCTGCGCCACCTCCGCGACCAACAGCACTTGGCATGGTACCCGCGTCACCTCCATCATCGCGGCCACAGCAAATAATGGTCAGGGCATTGCGGGGATCAACTG
>JAHEDA010000125.1 GCA_024641445.1 Gammaproteobacteria bacterium | reverse complement strand
CACCCACCTACCCCTCGCAGAGGTCAGTGAGGCCATTACTGCCGATCTGCTGGAAGACGTACTGACCATCCTGCACCGCGACCTGCGCCAGCGATTCGGTATCGCCAATCCACACATCCTGGTCTGCGGCCTCAACCCGCACGCGGGTGAGGGGGGCCACCTGGGACGCGAGGAGATCGAGGTGATTGAACCGGTGCTGGCGCGACTACGCGAGCAAGGAATGCGATTGACGGGCCCGGTTCCCGCCGACACCGCCTTTACCCCTCAACGCCTGAAGCAGGTCGATGCCCACCTGGCCATGTACCACGACCAGGGCCTGCCCGTACTCAAGCACCTCGGTTTTGGCCAGGCCATTAATATCACCCTGGGCCTGCCCATCCTCCGTACTTCGGTGGACCACGGGACCGCACTCGAACTCGCCGGGACCGGCAGGGCGGACACGGGTAGCCTGGAGGCGGCGCTGCAGGCGGCGATCCAGCTGAGCGGGGTCCATACGCCGTGAGCCACCAACCACGCAAGCGCTTTGGGCAAAACTTCCTCCACGACCAGGGCGTCATCGCCAAGATCGTCAACACCATCCACCCCCAGGCCGGCCAAACCCTGATTGAGATTGGCCCCGGTCAGGGGGCGATTACCCTCCCCCTGCTGGAGGCGTGTGGTGAGCTGCACGCCGTAGAACTGGATCGCGACCTTATCGAACCCCTGAAGGTGAGCTGCGCGGGCTATGGTCGCTTGCATGTGCATCAGGCCGACGCCCTGCGCTTCGATTTTTGTGAGCTGCAGCAGGGCTCGCAACGCATTCGGGTCGTCGGCAATCTGCCCTATAACATCTCCACCCCGCTCTTGTTCCACCTGCTGGAACAGGCCGACTGCATTGAGGATATGTTCTTCATGTTGCAGAAAGAGGTGGTGGACCGCATGGCCGCCGGGCCGGGTGATGAGGCCTATGGGCGCCTGAGTATTATGGTGCAATACCACTGCCGTGCCGAACGCCTGTTCCTGGTGCGACCGGGGGCCTTTAATCCCCCACCAAAGGTCGACTCGGCCATTGTGCGACTGGTGCCACATCGCACCCCCCCGGTCGAACTGCTCAAGCCAGAGCTGTTTCGACAACTCGTGAATCAGGCCTTCTCCCAGCGCCGTAAGACCCTGCGCAACTCCCTCAAAAATCACCTCAGCGCCGAGGCCATCCAGGCTGCGGGGATCGACCCAGGGCTGCGGCCCGAGACCCTGAGCCTGCAACAGTTCGCCGCCCTGGCCAATGCGGCGGCCACATCGGCGCCGGTATAAGATTTCAATACCCTGACGGCCAACCCGGTGGCGTAAAATTGGTAATTCCGGGCATAAATCACCTCATCTCGCTCAATTTAACCCTCGTTTCACCCGATACAGCCTGTAGTGACTGGCACAACAATTGAACTCTTATCGAGCATGCAGGCAGACAACAAATCGGCACTGGTGAGCTTCCGGGTGGGTCCCGTGTATTGCTGCGCCTCCAGTCAGGCGGTAGTGGCCATCATCTCCCCCCCTTCACTGAACCAGATGCCCGGGAGCGCCAGTGGCAACCGGGGGGTGTTCCGCCATGGGGGATACACGGTCAGTGCCCTCGACCTACGCTTTCGTTTTGGGATTGAGGCCAGCGATGACACAAAAGGTCGCATCATAATCACCGACCTGAAGGGTAAGCACTATGGGTTTTGGGTGGATGACATCATTGATGTAACCGAGTTTCCGAGCCAGGGTTGGGGCAACCTCCCGGCGCAAATCCCTCGCGAGATATTCAGTCGTACCCTCTTACGTGACAAACACATCCTCTTATTCAGCGATTTCGAAAAGTTGGCGGCGCTACGGGGGGGTGGTCACCTGCGCCAGTATCTTGAACACCTCGCCGCAACGGCGGGCAAGGACGCATCCAGTCCTGCACCCGTGCCCGCTGACGCCCCAGCGTCGATTGTAATAAAATCGATCCCGCTAGCCGCCAACGAAGGTATTCCGACAACACCCGCAACACCACCCAGCTCACCGAAGCCAATCACCACGGAGACACCACTGCACCCTCACACCGT
This sequence comes from Gammaproteobacteria bacterium, assembly GCA_024641445.1. Taxonomy (GTDB): domain Bacteria; phylum Pseudomonadota; class Gammaproteobacteria; order UBA6429; family Thiohalophilaceae; genus JAHEDA01. The sequence continues at coordinate 5,112 of JAHEDA010000125.1, read as the reverse complement.
GGATACAACGAAAGTCCGCCCGAAATCCGCCACTTTACGAGAGCCCCCTAAGGCAGCAACACCCGCGCGAGGGGTAAGCTCCCTCCCCTCGTCTTCAAGCCGAGTCGACTCAATAAGAAACACCACAACGACTCCACACAAAACTGCACCGCACACGAGCATGCCCACCGCGTCCGCCCCGATGGGGGAAAGGCTGACATCACCGTGTGTCACACCGGTAAACACCGCCACAGCAAGCAGACCAGTCACCCCAGCCAAATTCACTGACCATCACTCGCAAGAGTCGAGCATCACCGCGCCCACGGACAATGCGACCCTCACACCGACCGGGCAGGGTTCCGCAGGCATCTGGGTCGTACTGATCTTTATCCTGTGCCTGCTAGGCGGTGGTGCTGGCTATTTCTATTTCACCCTCCAGGCCCCAGACGCCCTGGATAACGCCAACACGACAGTGCCCTCCCCTACACCATCGCTGCCACTGGCATCAGTGGCACCGACGAGCAGTTCGCCTGTCGTCCCTCCCGCCGATCCCGCCGCGAGCTACTCGGCAAAGATCGACCATCAGTCCGGCGACATCACGATTACCGTCTCCACCCCCGACAATACCCCGGCGCTGAAAGAAGAGACGACTGAATCTGCACAAAAGCCTGTACCAGGCGGTGCCCCCCCGATAGAGAACACGCTCGCCGCCGTACCACCATCAGAGACAAGCATGCCTCAGGCGCCCATCACCCAAACGCCGTTACAAACAACGCCCCCCAAACCCAAACGCGAGCCTCACGAGGTCATCCACGTTGTCGTCAAGGGGGATACGCTCTGGCGTATTGCCGAACGCTATGTCAAAGACCCCTTTCGCTATCCCGAGCTCGCGCGCCTGAGCCATATCAAGGACCCGGACCGCATCTATCCCGGCGATCGCGTCCACATCATCCAGGTACAAAAACCGCTACACTAAGGCCACGTTCCATTCGCACCCCCTTGTCCATGACTGTACTCACCTGCAACGACCTGCCTCGCGAGGCCCTCACAACCCTACTGCGTCCCTATGGACTTGAGTGCAAGCTTGTCGATCCGATGGAGGCGATCCCCGGCAGCTTTTGGGGTGACAGTGAGGCGGGACTGGTTGAAAACATTCTCTACCTCCGCCTCGACACCCCCGTGCACTCGGCCCTGCATGAGGCCTGTCACTACATCTGCATGGATGGCCAGCGTCGCGACACGCTGCATACCGATGCAGGGGGTGGCTACGATGAGGAAAATGGGGTGTGCTATCTCCAGATCCTGCTGGCGGGTCAATTAGATGAAATGGGTATAATGCGCATGCTGACGGATATGGACACCTGGGGTTACAGCTTTCGCCTTGGCAGCGCCCGACGCTGGTATGAAGAGGACGCCGATGATGCACGCCAATGGTTAATTGGATACGGTCTGATCAAACCCGACAACACACCGAGCTGGTGTCTACGCCGTTAAATACTTGTGGCGTGGCGGTCGAGTGACTAGTCTGTGTAAACCCGAGCAGTATCGATAATAAAAAGGAAACTCTATGGCCTTCGATGCGATCCATAACTACTACGAGACCCTGGTAGTGGAAAAGATCAAGGAATCTCTCCCGCAACAACCTGGCCAACCCGCACAGGAAATGATTGAGGACGTAGCCTGTGTAGCCCTGAATAGCCTTCCGGCCCGGTACGTTCGCCATAACGTCGACATGGTTTTCTACATGACACAGCAAGAGCGCGACAAGATGGGGCAGGATGTCACCAAGGCCGTTGCGGCGGCCTGGCGTTATGTGGAATCTCACCGCCGCGACAAAGACCCGGCTTGACCGCGACCAGGCTATACTGGCCCCCGCCCCCCGAAATTTGTCATAATCGGGCTCGGCCTTCACCATACTGATCACCAACCCCATGCAGAACCCTGATTCCGAATCCTATAACACCCGCGTCGAGGTCGAGACCATTTACATACCGGAGCAATCCTCCCCCGAGGAGCACCGCTATGTCTTCGCCTATACCATCACTATCCGCAATGAGGGCACGGTTCCTTCGCAATTATTGACGCGTCACTGGGTCATCACTGACGCGGAGGGTAAGGTACAGGAGGTAGAGGGTGAGGGGGTGGTCGGTGAACAACCTTATCTACGCCCGGGCGAGGGCTTTCGTTATACCAGTGGCACCGTCATAGAGACCCCGGTGGGCAGCATGCACGGCAGTTATCACATGCGCGCAGACGATGGCGTGGAATACGATACCCCGATCGCACCCTTTACCCTGTCGATGCCACACGCCCTGCATTAAGGCAGGTGGCCACAATATGTCACCACTTATTTTAGGGGGCATGGAATAATCCCAGATTCAAAAAAATCATCGCCGCCTCGTTAAAATTTCACACGCTGTTGTTTTTTATCGTTACCATCATAATCATGTATCAGTGCCGAACATTTCCAGATAACCCATCCCGCGCGCATCACCTCGGTCGCACCATCGCACTGTGTCTGGCCATGGTTACCTTTGTCTACCCCGTCCATGCGGCAAACGACAAAACTGACGCCGTGCAACAGGCCGAGCAACAGTTTGTGGCGGGACACTATGCCGAGGCACAACAACTGCTGACGCCGTTGGCCGATGACATGGCGGGCAATATCCGCTTCGATTATCTCTATGGCCGGGTGGCATTACAGAATCAGGATTTTCGCACCGCCATCACCGCACTCATGCGCGTGATCTCGGTCGACCCCGGTTTTGCCGGTGCCCGCATCGAGCTGGCGCGGACCTATTACGCCCAGGGGGTAAAACAGTTTTCACGTAGTTCGCTGGAAGAGTCCCGCGCCGAATTTCGCACGGCACTGAAACAAGCCCCACCCGAGACTATGCGTGTAGTGATCAATGACTACCTTGCCTCCATACAACGTCATCTTGATGTGAAGTCACTGCTGTACACCGCCTACCTTGATGTGGGGGCGGGCATAGATAGCAATGTAAATAGCGGCCCCATGACCAGCGCTATCAACCTGAACTCCATCTATTACACGCTACCCGCCAAGACTACCGAGGCAGCGGCCTTTTTTGCCGAGACCCTTCTTGGTGGCAGTATCACCTTCCCGTTGCGGGATAAGGACATCGACCTGTTCGCCAGTGTGGATGCAGGTGCCCGCGCACTGGGCAGCAACGTAACGCAAGACTGGAGCTACAATTATGCGAGCGTGAATCTCGGTCTGCGCCACTATGGTGAACACAACCGCAAGACGCTGATGATCAACCCAACCTCTATAAATCAGGGCAACCATCGCTATATGGACAGTTTCTTCGTTGATGGCCGCTGGGAGCAGTTGCTGGGCAAACAAGATCGGCTCACCTATCGTCTGGTCGGTGGCGAGATTCATTATGATTATTTACTCTCGCCTCACAGCAACGACGGTCCCCGTGGCAGTGTGGCGTGGACACACCTTAACGATGATGCCATCCATTCCTCGACCGAGCTTTTGTTACAGCTCGGTCATGACGGTACGCCACAATGTAATTCCGGTTGCGTCGCCCCACTCGCCCATTCGCTTGCAGGCATCGGTACCAGCTACACGCGCGACTGGTTGAGCACCTCACGCCTCAACCTCAGCGCCTATCTGGAGTTATCGGACTTTGGCGACACCCTCTTCTACAACAGCCGTCGTAAAGACAATCGTCTGGAGACCTTTGCAGGCTTGAGTACACCCCTCTCACCCGGCCTCAGCCTGCGTGAGGAGATCTATTGGGTCTACAGTGATTCTAATGTCGATTTGTATGACTTTCGGCGTTTTACGGCCAAGGTCAATCTACGTTGGAGCCTTTAGGACACGTCATGAAGCAATCACTCATTCTCCAATCTGCGGTTATCGGGTTTGCCCTAATACTACCGATAGGCCCTCTGTTTGCGCATGCGGGGCTCGTCATCTTTACCTCGGGGGAGGTCAGCGCCCTCGACAAGAATGCTAAGCCACGTCAACTCAAGCGCGGTGAAAAATTCTGGCCTGGAGAAACCATCATCACCGGTAAAGATAGCCGCGTACAACTCCGCGCCGGTGACGGTAGTTCCATTAGTCTGCAACCCAATACCAAATTTGTCGTGACTGAGCACAAACACACCGGCCCGGTGGCAGAGCAAAATAGCCTGGTGGAGTTGGTCAAGGGTGGCATGCGCGCCGTTACCGGGGCCATCGGTAAAACAAATCCAGAGCATTACAAGATCAAGGCACGCAATTCGCTCATTGGTGTTCGCGGCACCGAGATCGTCATTCAACTCTGTGACGACAACTGCACCGTCGAGAAGACCACCAAGGACGATAAGACCGTGCAGGAAAAGGCCAGAGACGGCATCTACGTCGGCGTGCTCAGCGGAGGTATTACTGTCGAAAATAATAAAGGCCAGGTTGACCTCGACTCCGGCCTGAAGGTGGTGTTGGGCCAGAACATGGGTATCGATAACGACAAGCGCCAATACGTCTTCATCGGTGAACAGGCAGGTATCGAGGCCAAACCGCAGGCGCTGCCTGAGCCACCTGCGGTGTTATTGCAGGCCCTCACACCACCACCACCTGCACCCGGACAGGCCGAGGCACCCCTGCCCGAATCGCAACAGCGTCTACCGAAATACGCGGGACTGGATACCGCCTATCTCACAGCCTATATGCAGACGATCGAACCACACATGGATCACCGTGCAGTCCTGGAGCCGTTTGACCTGCGCGCAGCACCGGTGCGGGGCCTGGACCCCTTGCAGCGCCATCGAGACAACTTTGCGCCCCTCATCGGCAACGCGGCGGGTACGAATTACGACCTGCTGCCGGGTAATCCACGCTGCTGTTATTAGTCAGGTGATTTTCAGGTTGCTCCCGTGCTAGTGTCGCGTCATGGCCATCTACGCAATTGGTGATGTGCAGGGCTGCTACGACGACCTGCATCATTTGCTTACAACCCTGAACTTCGACCCTAGCCACGATACCCTCTGGTTTGCCGGTGACCTCGTTAATCGCGGGCCCGACTCGCTTGGCACCCTGCGCTTTGTTATGTCACTCGGCACACACGCCATTAGCGTGTTGGGCAATCACGACCTGCATCTACTCGCTGTGGCAGAGGG
>JAHEDA010000124.1 GCA_024641445.1 Gammaproteobacteria bacterium | reverse complement strand
CCTGGGGGTAACCACGATGGAAGAGGTGATGAAGGTGGTACCGCCGGAGACAGAACTGTAGTCATTCGATAACCGAATAAACTCTGCCAGTGATTTATTGCAGCACGGTCTCCGCGGCATAGCGCTCGATCTGCGCCAGCAGCTCGGCGGAGTTAAAAGGCTGCACGATAAAATCTGTGGCCCCGGCCGTGAGCGCTTGGGTAATGTCCTGCTTAATATAGTTTGCTGCCATGATGATAATCGGCACGCGCTTCCAACGCTGCTTGTCGCGGATGGCCTGGATGATGTGGTTGTCGTCGGCGTAGGAGATCATCTCGCCCATGAAGACCATGTGCGGCGGCTCATTCTCGTCAATGACACGGCTGGCCTGATCCCGCTGTGTAACGGTCGTTACCCGAAAGCCCTCCCGGCTTAGTAGATAATCCAGTAGATATGCGATCTGTTCGTCCTCATCGACAACCAATATTTTTTGCTCTGGATGCATGCGGCCTCGCGTTACAGTTAATGGCATTTTCTACAGTGCTTTATGGCCTCCTTGCCCGCTGCTATTGAATTTACCGTTGGCAAGTTTGTCGGCATCAGGCGGGTCCACTTTAGCTTCGGGCATAACTTTTTGTCAGTGTGACAACTGTCCAATTTTTGCGGGGCGGATCACGATCTGAGCTTTATAATTTTGAGGTTGTTTTCGCGATGTTCTTCACAGTGTCACCACTGTGATGGTTTAGGCATGTAAACGCTCGCAGATGTGGTGGGATAATACGTCGAGATCTATCGGACTCAGCTGTCTGTCCAAATATCGTTTGGATCAATACGGTGTGAGGAGGGTTGAGGTATTGCTCAGGCAAACAGGGCCAGCAGTTCATCGGCCTGTTCGCGCTTGTTACCGTTGCAGCTGATGTAGCGTCGCACGGCAAACTGATCCACGTCGCTGGCCTTGGCGTAGACCTGGAGGGTGAAGTGGGTGCTGTGATTGGAGATCAATACCGGTATCCCTCGGGCAATGGAGAGTTCGGCTAGGCGGGCCAAGTCCTTTTGTTGTGCCTCACTAAAGCCACCGGCGCTGTAACTGGTGAAATTGGCTGAGGTAGAGAGGGGAAAGTAGGGCGGGTCACAGTAGATCACGTCACCGCTGCGCGATTTTTTGATCACACTGGTAAAGTCGGCGTGGCGGAAGCTCGCCTTTTTGGCCTTGAGATGGAACTGTTGCATTTCCCCCGCGGGGAAATAGGGTTGTTTGTACCGTCCAAACGGGACATTAAAACCACCACTCGCATTATAGCGACACAGGCCATTGTAGCCGTGACGATTGAGATAGACGAACAGTGCCGCCTTCAAGTGTGGGTCACTGGTGCTATTAAATAATTCTCGTTTTTTATAAAAGACCTCGGGCTGGTTATTGCGTGCGGTGAACAGGCGCTGGCAGTAGCGGATAAACTCATCCCCTTCACCCTGTAAAATCTGGTAGAGGCTGATTAAATCGGCATTGTTGTCACACAGCAGGTAGCGATCGTAATGGGTGTTGAGGAAAACCGCACCAGAACCGACGAAGGGCTCTACCAGACGCTTACCACCCGGCAGCAGCCGCTGAATACGATCCACCAGCCGATATTTATTGCCCGCCCACTTCAGAAAGGGGCGTATCCCGCTGCGGGTGGTAAGCAGTGTGGCCTGTTTTGTGCGGGCTGACATGGGTGTGTGCCTAGAGCTGCTTGATAAAGACTTTGGAGCGGCGCTGATAGTTATACATAGCCTGTTTCTCCACGGGTAACTCTTCCAATGCCGCCTCCTGAAAGCCACGCTCAAGGAACCAGTGTGCCGTGCGAGTAGTGAGTACGAACAGGCGGTTGATCTTCTGCTGCCGGGCAACCCGTTCAATATAGGTTAGCAGTGCGTCACCGCGCCCCTGTTCCTGATAGGAACGATGCACCGCCAGACAGGCGAGTTCCCCGACCCTTTCATTTGCGTAGGGATAGAGGGCGGCGCAACCGATGACCATGCCGTCACGCTCCACCACGGTGAAGCACTTGATCTCCATCTCTAAAAGTTCGCGTGAACGGCGGACCAGGACACCGTCATTCTCAAGCGGTTTGATCAACTCCAGGACCCCGCCGACATCGTCGATAGTGGCCTGACGGGTATCTTCAAAATTTTCCGCCATGATGAGGCTGCCGATGCCGTCGCGGGTAAAGAGCTCCAGCAGCAATGCCCCATCCACATGCCGATTGATGATGTGGGTCCGGCCGACACCACCACGACAGGCGATGAGGGCCTTCTCGACGTGCCGCAGTAGAGACTCGTTGGTGATCTTTGAGAGGGCGGTCTGTGCCTCGGCAAGGGTGAGCTCGTGGATCAGGTCCTCTTCCGCGTCACGAATACCGTTATGGTCCGTCAGCAGGATCAGTTTGTCGGCCTTCAATTTGATCGCTGCGGCAGTCGCAATCTCCTCGGCACTGAGGTTAAAGACCTCGCCAGTGGGTGAGTGACCCAGGGGTGAGAGCAGTACGATGGCATTGTCATCGAGTTGCCAATGAATACTCTCGGTGTCGATCTCGCGCACCTCACCGGTGTGTAGATAGTCCACCCCGTCACGCACGCCGAGTGGTTTGGCGGTGACGTAGTTACCGGAGATGACCCGGATCTGGGCCTTTTCCATTGGGGTGTTGGCCAGCCCCATGGAGAGCAGGGCCTCGATCTCGATGCGTACGCTGCCGGTAGCGTCCTTGACACAGGTGAGGGCGGTGGCGTCGGTGACGCGCAGTCCATTTACATAACGGAGGTCCGCATTGCGTAGCTTGAGCCGCTCCTCGATCTGGGGGCGCGCACCGTGTACCAGTACCAACCTGACGCCGAGGCTGTTGAGTAGGGCGATGTCGTGCACCAAGGTCGAGAACTGGGCGTCCATCAGCATCTCGCCGCCAAAGGCGATCACGAAGGTGCGGCCACGGAAGGCATGGATATAAGGCGAGGTGTCGCGGAACCAACGGACGAACTGCGCTTGGGTATTCTCGTTATCGCTCACAGGTGCGCTCTTTCTCTAAGTATGTGTGCTAGCTCATTGAATGATAATAGAAAAATGATCCAGGTAGAACGTCAGAACAGGCTTTTTTATCGATTTAATAAAGGTGTCTCCGACGGATTGTAAAAAAGCGATCAAAAACAAGTGCTTACAGACAAGTGTGGATTGCAACCCGGTAGCAGGCTGAGACAAATGCGCTGTGGTAACCGCAGTTATGAGGCCCGGTGTCACCAATAAGTCACTGTCCTGTCGAGGATTTGTCAAAAATGCCCACCATACTCGGCTCAGATCCTGACAAATGGGGGTTGAGCATGAAGGGTGTAAGAATGGGTGTTAAGCATCACTTCCGGACGATCTGGTTGTCCGACGTGCATCTCGGCTACAAGGGATGTAAAGCCGAGTATCTACTCGATTTTCTGCAGGCGACCCATGCCGAGACCATCTACCTCGTGGGCGACATCATCGACTTTTGGTCGATGAATAAGACCATGTATTGGCCGCAGGCTCACAATGAGGTCATTCGCTTACTCCTGGATAAGGTCAAACAAGGTAGTCGCCTGATATATGTGCCGGGGAACCACGACGAGGTGATCCGGGAATTTGATGGCGTGGCCTTCGGGCGCATGCGGGTGTGTGAGGAATACATCCATCATACCGCCGATGGCAAACGCCTGTTGTTACTCCATGGTGATAAATTCGATGGTGTCATCAAGTGCAGTCGTCTGGCCGAGCGGCTCGGTAACTTTGGTTACGACCTCCTGTTATACCTCAATCGTCAGGTCAACCACTTTCGACGCCTGGCGGGATTCCCCTACTGGTCGCTGGCTGGATACATCAAGAGTCGGGTCAAAAATGCCATGCGTCATGTCCACAACTTTGAACAGGCCGTTACTCACGATGCTCGAAAACAGGGAGTAGATGGTGTCGTGTGTGGTCACATCCATCACCCGGCCATCAATACCATCAATGGCATACTCTATTTTAATACGGGTGACTGGGTGGAAAATTGCACCGCATTGGCCGAACACGCGGATGGCACTATGGAATTAATCCACTGGAGTGAAGTGCGACAGACCATGAAATTATTACCGGCGCTGGAGGCCGTGGTTACCAAGGCGGCCTGACCCGCGACTTCGAATACTTACTGATTTAGGCCCTGGCGGGTCGCCGGTTCAAGAAAAATTAACCACTTTGTCACTAAATCGTCACATGACCTGACCATGCTTTATATATCTCAATATAAAGAGTATACGGCCATGGTAAAGACTAGCCTGATGCTACAACGAATGCTCACTGTCGATATGCGAATCTGCATGAGTCTTAACCGAGTGATCCGCTGGAGCTATGTCCGGCGCTTCTTTGCCGGTGTGAGTCGTCTGGGTGATGGCGTCGTGTGGTATAGCCTGATGTTGGTACTGCCGTTTATCCATGGTCTTACGGCGATCTCGGTCTCGTTGCGCATGGCGGGTGCCGGTGCGTTGGGTCTGCTCCTTTACAAACTCATTAAGAAGCTGACCACGCGGCTGCGTCCCTTTATGGTGAGTGACGCGATTGCACTGGGTACGCACCCACTCGACCATTACAGCTTTCCCTCTGGCCATACCCTGCACGCCTTTTCCTTCTCCCTGGTGTGTATGTACTACTACCCTGAATACGCCATGGTGCTGGTTCCCTTGACGATCCTTATCGCGCTCTCGCGAGTGGTGCTGGGTCTGCACTATCCGACTGATGTGTTGGCGGGTGCGGCGTTGGGGACCAGTATTGCGACGGGTTTTATCCTCCTTTAGTTTTATTTTAATGACAGGTGTAATAATGCGGATCCTGATGATCTCAGACGTGTATTTCCCACGTATTAACGGTGTATCAACCTCCATCAAGATATTCTCGGATGAGCTAAAAAAACTCGGGCACCAGGTGACACTGATTGCACCGGCCTACGATAAGACAGAAGAACTCGTCTTCGATGAGGCCCAACAAATACTTCGTGTCCCGTCGCGGGTGGTCATGTTTGACCACGAGGACCGTTTAGTCCGTGGCGAGTTTTTGCCCGAATTACTCGAATGGGCGACACGACGAGACTTTGATATTTGTCACATCCAGACCCCCTTTCTAGCGCATCGTCTTGGGTTAAAGATTGCTCGCCATCTGAATATTCCGGTGATAGAGACCTATCACACCTTTTTTGAAGAGTATTTCTATCATTACATCCCATTTCTGCCCAAGGCCCTGTTGCGTTATGCCGCCAGGCGTCTAACGTCGGCACAGTGCAATAGACTGGATGCCGTGATCGCACCCTCGACCGCCATGAGTGACAAGCTCAAGACTTATGGTGTCGCGGTACCCGTTAATGTGATCCCGACCGGGATTGAGTTAAATAAATTTACCGGTGGGGATGGGGTAAGTTTCCGCAAGCGTCACGGTATCGCCCTGAGTCGACCGGTGATGGTTCACATTGGGCGTGTGGCCTTCGAAAAAAATATTGATTTTCTGTTACAGGTGGTAGCCGTACTGCGCACCATCATCCCGGACGTCTTACTGGTTATCGCGGGGGAGGGACCGGCACGCCAGCGCCTTGAACGCCTGAGTCGGCGATTGGGGATCAGCGATAACGTTAAATTCATAGGCTATCTGGATCGCGAGACCGAACTTCTCGATTGCTATCGTGCCGGAGATGTCTTTGTGTTTGCCTCGCGCACTGAGACCCAGGGTCTTGTTTTGTTAGAGGCGATGGCTCTTGCTACTCCGGTGGTCTCCATTGCTGAGATGGGGACGCGGGATATTTTGATCGGCGCCAGGGGCGCGATCATTGCGGAAAACGATGTCTCTGATTTCGCGATTAAGGTTCAGGGGGTACTACTGGATCGACCAAGACGAAACCGATTGGCTGAGGAGGCGAAGAATTACGCACATCAGTGGCGTGCCGAGGCCTTTGCAATGGAGATGCGGGATTGTTACCTCCGTATCAGTCAATCCATCATGCTGGGTGCCGTGGCCTGAATAGGCATCACGGTCACCAAGTTGTCATCATTACTTAACCAGATTTCAATATTACACCTCTAGAGTTTTCACAGTACCCAACCCAACTGAGGTGTAGTTATGTCGATGTCTAATATCGCGCTGGAAACGCCGGGGCTGTCCCAGCCAAAATTTATTGCCGAGGTCGTGACCAGCCCGGAGTATGTAAAAGAGTGTTTCCGTCTGCGGTACGATATCTTTGCAGGTGAGATGGGCGCCAAGATTGATAGCAGCGAGCGTCTGGATATTGACCGCTTCGATGCCCACTGTGCACATCTGGCTGTGTTTGATACACAGACGGGAAAGATTATCGCCACGACACGTCTGTTGACGGATGCCGACGCGGATCACACGGGTGGTTTTTACTCCGAGACCGAATTTGATCTCTCCAGTATCGTGAGTATGAGTGGACGTTTCATGGAAGTGGGACGTACCTGTATTCACCCTGATTATCGCAAAGGTGGTGTGTTGGCGATATTGTGGCAAGGAATCGCCAAGGTTGTTGCCAGGCGCAAAATCGATTATTTGATTGGATGCGCCAGTCTGCCACTTAGTAGCGGTGATCAATATATCAACTCAGTCATGCATCATATTCGCACCAGGAACTTTTCCAAACCGGAGGCACGAGTGCGTCCCCTGGTACCACTGCGTCAGGTAGAGACCACGCTCGTCGATGACGTTATTATGCCACCCCTGTTAAAGGGTTACCTGCGTCAGGGCGCACTAATCTGTGGTGAACCATACTGGGATGCCGAGTTTGGTGTGGCCGATGTATTTGTCCTGCTGGACTGTGAACATATCGCCGCTCGCTATCAGAAACACTTCATGCAGAGAAAATCCGCATGAAACTGGTAGCACATAAATCAAGCCGTCTGCGGGCAGCCTGGCGATTGCTGAAACTTGCAACTCATATTCTCGTCGGTTGCGGCACTATTGTCAGGAGCCGCCTGCAAGGCGGGTCATGTTGGTACAACGAGGCCAAGGGTGCAGAGAAGATTCGGGTATGGATGCATCAGGCCTGTAATATCCTGGGCGTTCAGGTGTTCACGACGGGGGAGCGTGAGATTTGTAAGGATGCGCTACTGGTGTCTAATCACGTCTCGTGGTTAGACATTATTACCCTCTCCAGCATCACCCCTACGCGATTCC
>JAHEDA010000123.1 GCA_024641445.1 Gammaproteobacteria bacterium | reverse complement strand
CTCACTCACGTAGTTCTCACTCATGTTGAACTAGTTAGTCAGACTAACAAACATCATTTTCATTTATTATCCGGCAAACACCTCATATTCTCTACTTAAATTAAGAGGAGATGTTCATCGCTGGATGAATTTCGAAATTTAAGAGGAGAAAAATCATGAATGCCACCACAACCGCACTGCGCGCCGCACCCACCGATCTGGAGGGGCGCATTCGCGCCCTTGAAGACGAGCTTACCGAACTGCGCACACGCGTGCCCGAGAACAAGGTCTCAATCATCTTGTTATCGGGTGACTTTGACAAGGCCATGGCCGCCTTCTTCATGGCCAATGGCGCTGCCGCCATGGGCATGGAGGTCACCATGTTCTTTACCTTCTGGGGCTGCACCGTGATCAAGAAGGGCCGCAAGCTCAAGGGCAAGAAGTTCATGCACAAGATGGTCAACCTGATGCTGCCCGCCAACAGCAAGTCGCTGTCACCCTCGCGCATGGCCTTCGGTGGCATCGGACGCATGTTGTTTAATCACATGATGAAGGGCGCCATGTCACCGCTGGAGGAACAGATCGAACTCGCGGTGGAGCTGGGGATAAAATTCCAGGTCTGCTCACCCTCGCTGGCGATCATGGGCTTTGACGTGGATGAATGGGCGGTACCGGTGGACATCTGTGGCGTGGCGGCGATGTATGACACCGCACTGCATGCGCGCACGGCCTATTTTATTTCCTGATGACTATGTGCCGAGGTGTCATCGCGCTGTTACAACAGGCGATGATGCCTCGACACGTCCGGACCACTATGCTCACGCCAGCTTGTCGTCCGCAATGGCGTAACGCGGGTCTTCCAGCACATTCACCTCAACCAGGTCACCGGCCTTGGTGAGCAGCTCACGACACTCGACACTCAGGTGGCGCAGGTGCAGGGTCTTGCCGGCCCGGATATAGCGCTCAGCCAGATTGTCGATCGCCTCAATCGCCGAGTGATCGGCCACGCGCGAGTTCTGAAACTCAATGATGACATCGTCCGGGTCCTGCTCCGGGTTGAACAGCTCCATGAAGCTTTTGACCGAGCCGAAGAACAAGGGGCCATTCAGCTCATACACGCGCGAACCCTTGGCGTCATCGTAGCCCTTCACATTGATGTGCCGGGCGTGTTCCCAGGCAAAGGCCAGGGCCGAGACGATAACACCCACGACCACGGCTATCGCCAGGTCGGTGAAGACCGTGACGATGGAGACCAACACCAGTACAAAGGCATCCGTGCGCGGGATCTTGCGGATGATACGAAAGCTCGACCACTCAAAGGTGGCGAAGACCACGATGAACATCACACCTACCAATGCGGCCATCGGGATACGTTCGATCATGGGTGAGGCAAACAGGATAAACATCAACAGGAACACCGCCGCCGCTACACCCGACATACGCTGACGTCCACCGGAGTTTATGTTGATCATGCTCTGGCCAATCATGGCGCAGCCACCCATACCACCGAACATGCCGGTAACCGTATTGGCGATCCCCTGCCCCATGCACTCACGATTACCACGGCCACGCGTATTGGTCACCTCGTCGATCAAGGTCAGGGTCAACAGGGATTCGATCAGGCCCACCGCAGCAAGAATAAACGAGTAAGGCAGAATGATGCGCAGGGTCTCCAGGTTGAAAGGCACCGCCGGGAGATGAAAGCTCGGCAAGCCACCCTTGATGCTGGCAAGGTCACCGACGGTGGCGGTCTGGAGATTTAAGGTGATCACCAGCACGCTGACGATAATGATCGCCGCCAGCGAGGCCGGAAATGCGCTGGTCAGTTTGGGTAGAAAGTAAATGATGGACATGGTCAATGCGATCAGGCCCAGGAAGGTCCACAGCGTTACCCCACTCATCCATGCGTGCCCCCCCTCAGGCAGGGTGATTTGAAAGTGTTGCAGCTGGGCCAGAAAGATCACGATTGCCAGACCATTGACAAAACCCAGCATTACCGGATGCGGCACGATGCGGATGTACTTACCCAGACGCAAGACACCCGCGCCCATCTGGATAATTCCCGTTAGTATCACTGCCGCCAACAAATACTCAACACCGTGTCTGGCCACCAGGGCCACCATGACAACAGCCATTGACCCGGTTGCACCGGAGATCATCCCGGGGCGACCACCAAAAATAGCCGCCAACAAACCTACCAAGAAGGCGGCATACAACCCAACCAAGGGTTGCACCCCTGCGACAAAGGCAAAGGCCACGGCCTCAGGGACAAGCGCCAGCGCCACTGTCAGGCCAGATAACACTTCATTTTTAAAGCAGACACGGCTCGTGCAGCCAAGTTGGAACATGACAACCTCGGGGAGGTACTACAGAAAATGGCCGGATAGTATAGCAGATTCAGATTTAGCCCGACGGACTAGCTCAGAAATCGATGTTAGATGGCCGCAGCCAGACATTGCGGGAGATGGCTATCGAGCCCCACTGAATGGGGTGAAATTTAAGGTCATCCCGAGATAGAGTACGATTGCTGTCATGATGATGACGGCAATCCAATAGCGTTTCGCATATATCCTGCCACGCTCATCCAGGCGCGACCATGGAGGAATACTGAAAATGGCGCCGAAGGTACGCTCTTTTAGCCGGTTGTGGCGTTCATAGTGAAAGCGCACCATCAAGCGGTAATACACGACCACGTATAAATCCACTACCAGAAGTATGCCAAGTAAGGTTGTCATTCTTTATGCTATCTCTTCTTATCTAACCCCAGTCGATGAGACGGGGGCATCACTATCCAGTATCGCGCCTCGCCGCACCACAATACAGTGGTCTTCAATCCGTAATAGTCCCTGGCGCCTCAGATCACCGAGAATACCGGTGACCGTCTGGCGACTGGTACCGATCATGTCGGCCAACTCCTGGTGCGTAAGGGCAATACTCAGTTTTACCTCAGCCCCCGCTGGTACACCATATACCACACTCAGACGCGTCAGTAATTTTATCAGACGCGTAGCCACATCTTCAGATGACAGATTCAAAAGCATGTCACCAAGGCCGCGCATGCGACAGGAGAGCATCTCGATAACCAGAAGTGCCACCGTGGGTCTTTGGATCAGGAAATCGGTAAAGTCCTCACGCTTCACCACGAGTGCAGAGGTGTCGCTGCACGCCTGAGCAAATACCTGACGTGGGCCGCCTCGTGGTGTTTCCGCCATGCCAAACATTTCACCGCTGAAACAAAACCACAGGATAACCTCTCGCCCCAGTGAAGAGAGTTCAAAAATCTTCACTCGCCCATCGGTCAGAAGATAAACGTGCTGCGCGGGAGAACCTACACGGAAAATAAAATCACCCTTTGTGTAATGCCGCTGTTCTGCCAGCGCTAACAACTGCTCACGCTCGTCTTGCTGCATGCAGGATAAAAGAGAACCCTGTGGTTTATAGATAGGGGTATTGTTCATCGTTATCAGTTTGCGTCTGTCATCATTCATAAGTATTTGGTGAAATAGTTATTTATATTTATTTGGCACTGTCCAAGTTAGCAAGATTGTCATGCACGCGACAGTATCTACGAGTCTGGTTGAGGATAGTACAGACAAATCCCGTTGGTACGGCGAGAGTACCTGAATATGCTCGCAACCACCCGTTTCTGATTATGGCAGGGATCGATCCGCATGCAACAATAAAACCAATTACCAAGGAGGAACCACAACATGACAATGACACAAAGTTGGTTCGAATATATTGCCGATAACATAAGAAAGAGTGGGCGTTCACCAGGCCGCGTGTTCCCAGGCTTTATCGCGGCATGGATTCTGCTCGCTTTATTTCTCTGGGTTTTACCTCAACCAGAAGGCCTCAATGAAAATGGTATGGCCGTTCTTGGCGTGGTCATTTGGGCATCCATTATGTGGGTCTCCGAGGCGATGCCCGTTGGCATCACCGGTATTTCGGTGCCCACACTACTCATCCTCACACATGGCGTACCCTGGGTAGAAAAGAAAGGTAAATTTGCACCGCCGATGGATATTGTTTTCTCAGGCTTCACCAAGCATGTGGTTTGGTTGTGTCTATTCGCCTTCCTCGTTGGCGCTGTGATGCAACTGCTCAAGCTTGACCGCCGTATCGCACTGGGTATTCTCAGCAAGATCAAGGCATCCAATGTCGGCCGTGTCATCTGGGGTATGTTCGGTGTCAATGTTATTCTCGCCTTCCTGATCCCGGCGGCTAACGCCCGTGCAGCCACCCTCTTACCGGTGGTAAAGGGTATTACGAGTCTATTGAGTGACAGTCCACAGGAGCAGGAGGCCAAGAAGGCCATCCTGATTCAATCACTCGTCTATGGGACCATGATTTGCGGTGTGTTCATCATGACAGCGCATCTACCGAATCTGATCATGGTCAACATCTTCTCCGGCGCAGGTTATTCAATCAACTACCTGCAATGGGCGGTATTGCAGTTTCCCTATCTCGGTATGTTTGTGTTAACCCAGTGGTGGGTACGCTATCACTTCAAGACCGGCGGTATTGAAATAGCGGGTGGGCATTCCCGGATCACGGAGCAGTATAAGGCCCTGGGTCCTATGTCACGCGCAGAATGGACACTGTTAATCATGTTCGCCATTATCGCGCTGCTGTTCATGATGGGTAAGGGTAGCCCAATCTATCAGTTGCATACCTATCAGCTTGGTGTAATCGGGTTGATCGGCATGATGGTGTTATTTATCCCGGGTATGTTTCCATTCAAATGGAAAGAGGTACAGGACAAGACTATCTGGGGTACCTTCCTGCTGTTGGGTGGCGCTATCACACTGACCGCGGCAATGTCCAAGTCCGGGCTCGCTGACTGGTTGGCCAGCAGCATACACAACGCGGTGGCGGGACATAGTTGGCCCATGATCCTGTTTATTATGATGATAGGCACTCACATCATCCGTATTGGCATGTTATCCAATGTGGCTGCTGTCGCCATGCTGGCGCCAGTTGTGTTTGCCATGGCCCCCGGCCTAAATCTTCACCCAGTAGCCTTTACGCTGTTGGTGTGTGACACGGATACCTACGCCTATCTCCTGCCGACCCAAATCACTGCGGCGGTGATTGCCTACGGATCTGATGAGTTCACTGTGACTGATTACGCCAAGGCTGGTTGGGTATGTATCCTGATCGCCATTGCCTACGGCATTGGCATTATGGCGCCATGGTACGCCATGCTGGGACTGCCAATCTGGGACGCCGCTGCGAAGTGGCCATTCTGATCTCAATACTCTCACCTCACGCAGACATGGATGTCTGCAATTTTACTTTTTTGAGAACGGCTTAACGAGGAGTTGTAACTTATGAAGAAAATGACGAACGAAGAGCTCAAACAGAAGCTCGGCCATTATCATGCACCAGAAGGTCTTTACGACGTCACCAAAGATATGTCCTTTCTTGGTAGTGTCAGCTGCAATGTCGAGAGTATCGTCGCCGGTTCCTGGCAGGAGATAGTTATCGACTATACCGTGGGCGCATCCGGCATGGCAGATGGCTCCTGGTTTAAGGCAACGTTTCGTTTCTATTCTGATTGGGCGTTGTTCCAGAACACGGAACCTGCCAGTGCAAATTATATTTCGGCGGAATACCATGCTGCGCCTACCCTTCCCGGCCAGAGTCCGGCAACTATTCAAAAACTGAGCGTACGTTTCGACCAGAAGGGTCACGAGCGTCCGTTTCAGAAGGCGGTTATCGTTGACACCTTCGATGGCTATGTAAAGGCCGGTGACCACATCATTATCCGCCTCGGTGACCGCCGCTTCGGCGGTGCCGGGACACGCGTGCAGACATTTGTCGAGGAAAATTTCAAGATTCGCTGCTACGTCGATCCACTCGGCACCTCGCGTTTTGCCTCTATCAATCCCGACCTCGTGATCCAGATCGTACCGGGCGCCCCGGCACAGCTACAGTGGGCCGGCTCACGTATCGTCAAGCAGGGCGAGAAGATACCTCTGCGCATCCGCGCCGAGGATGAGTGGG
Source organism: Gammaproteobacteria bacterium (assembly GCA_024641445.1). Classification (GTDB taxonomy): domain Bacteria; phylum Pseudomonadota; class Gammaproteobacteria; order UBA6429; family Thiohalophilaceae; genus JAHEDA01. The sequence goes on along the minus strand of JAHEDA010000123.1, from coordinate 1,205 downwards.
GTAATACCTGTTGGGACCGTGCAGAAAAGGTGCTGATCTCGGCCACCCTGGATGGCACGACCGTGTATGAAAAAGAGGAAAAACTGGCCAAGAAGGGTTGGGCGGTCCTGTTACTGGATGATGTATCGACCAGCAAGCCCGGCGAACTGGCGATTACCGCACGACTGCCCGACCATCCCTGGGTGAAGCCACAGACGTTCTTCGTCACGATAGATGCCGCGCTCAACTTTCCCCGGATATTTTACACCGATTTACATGTGCACTCGGAAGACACCATTGGCACGAACTCAACACGTTACAACCTCACCTACGGTCGCGATGTAACCGGACTCGATGTACTGGCCTTTGCACACAATGACTTTAATATTACGACCGACCGCTGGAAAAAGACCGTCAAGCTCATTCGCGAGATTTGTACGGATGGTGAGTTCATTGCCTATCCCGGTACCGAGTGGTGTGGCAGCTCCTGTGCGGGTGGTGACCACAATGTGGTGTACCTGCATGATGATGAACCTGCCTTCCCCTTTCTCGCCAACGGCGATCACGTACGTTCGGTCGACTGGAATGAAGACACCGGCTCCACCGAGGTCAAACCTGGGGCGTGGCCGCTGGAGGAATTATGGGTAGCCTACGCAGATAATCCAGAAGGGCATTTGCTGATACCTCATGTGGGCGGACGCCGTTGCATACTCGACTGGCATCACCCAAAACTGGAGCGCCTGATTGAGATCGGTTCGTCCTGGGGACACTTCGGTTGGCTGTACCAGGAGGCGATGGAACGCGGTTACAAGATTGGTGCCTCGATGGCGGGTGATGAACACCGTGGCCGATGCGGTGGTGGCGTACCGGGTACCGCTGTTTTCGGAACCAAGGGTGGTATTTCCGGTGTTGTTGCCGACAAACTCACGCGTAAGGATATTGCGACCGCGTTGCGCGCACGTCATACGTTTGCCTCGACCGGCGAGCGCAGCTTTGGCATTACCAGTTGTGGCAAACACATTATGGGTGACGAGTTCGAACAGGCGGGCCCGGCCATGATCAACTACCGTTTTCTCGGTGATGTTGGTTGGGATGAAATCATTGCCTATGACCAGGGTGGCGAGATCTGGCGCCGCAACCTGCAACAAGAACTGGGTTATTCAAAACGTAAGGTCCGTTTCCGTTGGGGTGGGGCACGCGTCAAGGACCGTTACCGCTGGGCCGTG
>JAHEDA010000003.1 GCA_024641445.1 Gammaproteobacteria bacterium | reverse complement strand
CGCGTGCCCTTGTTCCTTTATGAGTTCCCCCTCATTCACGAACAAGGGCACGCGCACCACCGCACCGGTATCGCAGGTCGCGGGCTTGCCACCGCCGCCGGAGGTATCGCCACGTAGGCCGGGGTCGGTCTGTACAATCTTCAGGATGACGTGATTAGGGGGCGTTACCGCCAGGGGTACCCCATTCCACAGCGTCACCACACAGGTGTCTTCCTCCTTCAGCCACTTGGCGTTATCAGCCACCGCCTTCTCGTCCGCCATGACCTGCTCGAAGGTCTCGGTCTGCATGAAGTGCCAGTTCTCACCGTCACTGTAGAGATACTGCATATCGGTATCCACTACGTCCGCTCCCTCCAAGGTATCGCCGGACTTAAAGGTACGCTCGATAACTCGACCAGTCTTAAGGTTGCGAATCTTGACGCGGTTAAAGGCTTGGCCCTTACCTGGTTTTACAAATTCATTCTCGATGATCGAGCAGGGATCACCATCCATCATTACCTTGAGCCCTGACTTAAATTCATTGGTACTATATGTCGACATAATGAAATCCTTAACGACTCCGCAAGCGGGGAAAAAAGTCTGTCTATGATACCGCGTTCCAGCCCTACCTTGCATAGCGAAACCTGGCAACAAAGCCTGGCCCGAGCGATCCGCGACCCGGATGAATTGATTGACCTTCTGGAATTACCCGACCGCCTGCGCCCTGCGGCTCGCTTGGCCGCCTTACAGTTTCCAGTGCGTGTCCCACGCGGCTTCGCCGCGCTCATGGAAAAGGGTAACCCCGATGACCCGTTACTGCGTCAGGTCCTTCCCCTCAATGCGGAGCTCAGCCCTAACCCGGGTTATTCGGCCGACCCCGTCGGTGACCTGGCCGCGCACGCGGTGCCCGGTCTCCTTCACAAATACCAGGGCCGCGCCCTTCTCATCACCACACCGGCCTGTGCTATTCACTGCCGTTACTGCTTCCGCCGCCACTTCCCCTATACCGAGACCCTCGAGCACGGCGCTTGGGAAAGGGCGGCGGATTATCTACGCCAACATCCTGAGATCGACGAGCTAATCCTGAGCGGTGGCGACCCTCTGAGCCTGAATAATCATCGCCTCCACGAACTGGTAGAGACCTTTCGCGATGTCCCCAAGCTGCAACGCCTGCGCCTTCATACCCGCCTGCCGATCGTACTCCCCGAGCGGATTGACGCCGGACTTATGAACTGGTTTCGAGGTCTTCCGTGGCAATCCGTGGTGGTGCTACACAGCAACCACCCAAATGAATTGGGCCCAGAGGTACTGACCGCCATCCACGCCCTGCGTGAGATAAGCCCTGGCCTACTCAATCAAAGCGTGTTGCTCAGAGGGGTCAATGATGATGCCGCGACCCTGGCCGAGTTGAGCCGCAGATTATTTAGCACGGGGGTACTACCGTATTACCTGCACCTGCTGGACCGTGTCGCGGGCGCCGCCCACTTCGAGGTTGACGAGCCCACCGCCAGCCAAATTTACGCGTCTCTGCAGAGGCAATTACCAGGCTATCTGCTACCCCGCCTGGTACGCGAGACGCCAGGCCAGCCCTCAAAAACATCGATCTGTTAATTTTCAATAAGTTACTGCGAACTCCTGAAATTCCGTCTAAACTCCAGATGTGGACTACTTGCTAGACCATTGTCAAGTAAATCGGTCATAATTCGGTGAAATTTAAAAGGATTTTTCTCCGACGGGATGTAAAGGTGAAGATGTGTCAGAACGTACCCTGGGTTTAGTAATACCCGCACAGGACCTGCTAGGCGAAGAGTCCTTCAATATCGACGCGCGCCAGATGGCGCGCTGGTTGGAGGAGCTGCCGCGTGCAAATCTGGGGGAGACATCTCGTCTGGTCTATCATGCCCTGCGCAATACCAATCGACAGTCCCTACCCTATGCAGATCGCCTGCGCTTTCTTGACGAGATGCGCGAACCCGTACACTACGTCTGTGACACCCTGAAGAAACACTTCGTCGGGACCCAGTTCCCCCTCCCTGAAAAAAATCGCAAAGTCGCCACTGCAACGCGTGAGATCTACAACACCATGGCGGTGGGTTACAAGATTGTCATCGAGGAATTACTGGCTAAACGCCGCTGGCTACTTGATAAAAAGCTTCTGGCAAAACTTATCCACCGCGCGACTTATTACAGCGGTCGAGTCTTGTTAACGGTCTATCAGACTTATGCCCCTTACCCCGATGGTCTGTGGCGAGAGATATATCAGTTATATAAATATGCTGAAGGGCAAAGACTCCTGGATATCTCCGTTCAAGACAGTTACTACAAAGATATAAAGAAGAGCGATATCGCGGCAGAGTTTAATCGCACCCTTTTGCTCTACCTGACCTCACCCTATCGCCTGCGTCAAGGTGAGGCTGGAAAGGTCTACGATACACTTGAACGCTGGTCTAGCCATTGCCACATTATCAAACCCACCCCGCAATGCCTGGGTACAGGTCAGTTTGGCTTCAATCTCGATACTGATGTACCGCCGCGTTCACTCTCCCTGTCTCAGGAGCACTGTACCGATGAACACTGTCGCCTGTTAAATACGGATGACCTTGCAAACACCCTGCGGCTCGACCTGCAAAGCAGCGTTGATTTTGGTTCATCTACAATCACCAGCATTGAAATGATGCGCCCCGAGTTATCCAATGACCTCATTCGGCGACTCCTCATCGCTTGGGGCATGGCCAACAAGCGCGGATTCCCCCGCAATAACAAAAATGAACAGGTCTATATCACCTTAGGGCTGAGCGCCACGCATCAAATTATCGCCGAGGCCGGTAATAATCAAACACAATCCCGTGCACGAACCACCCAATTTACGCAATCAGCAAAATATCAGAGCAATGATATCAAGCACCCTGATGATGTTCAGCCCGATGTGTGGGACCTTATTTATCCCACAAAAGATGAATCGGCCAGCAAGGAAGTCACCACCGATAAGGTGAAATCCATGGATGAGAGTTCTCAGATCATCACCAAGTACTATGAACATGTGGAAACCTGGGCGATCCTGAACGAGAGCGCGAATGGGTATTGCCTGAACAGCGACCACCCCGCCGCGACCAATATCCAGGTGGGCGAGCTGATTGGCATCCGCCGTGGCAACAACGGTCATAGCTGGAAGTGGGGTATAGGCACCGTACGCTGGATGCGCCTGCACGAGACCGACGGGCTCAGAATTGGCATTGAAATGCTGACCCCCGACGCGGCGGCGATCGGAATTAAGGTTAGTGCCCAAAATAGTATTGATACGGGCGAATACAAACGCACCCTGCTATTACCCGAGATCACGGTAATCAACCAACCCGCTACATTGATTACCCCCCCCGTGCCTTATCGAAGCGGGAATAAGCTCACGATCAAGATCCTTGGGAAACTACTGAATATTGAGCTGACCAAAATGCTGCAAAATACCGGAATGTTTGCCCAATTCCAGTTTAATATCCTGGAAAATGACACCAAAACTCAAGCCAGCACCACAAGCCCAGACTCTGACTTTGATAACATCTGGTCGTCCATCTAGGTGATCGGTCGGTGGGGTTTCCCCGTGCTCAAGTCGTTTTCTATCCTGCCGATACGAAACAATGGTCAGGTGATATATGCTACTCCATGGATACAGGGGGGTGCCCCGGCCCATCTAGAAAGCCGTTGTGCACAAAGAAAAATAAAGGATAGTTTGTGAGCAATGAAAATCTGTTACGACTGCTAACCATATTTGACTCTTCCGAAGAGGCAGAGGCACTCATCAATGTGTTGCGTGGTGCCGGACACATCGTGCGTGATATTAAGGCAGAGGATGAAGAAGACATCGTTGCGGCGATTGAAGAGAATCCCATCGACCTGGCCATCAGCAAATTGAAACTGGGTCTGATTGATGCCCGCAAGGCCCTCGCTACGATATCCAAGACCGGTCGAGACATCCCTCTTATTGTAATTACCCCCCATACCGCAGAGGCGCAGGCACTCCCAGTACTCCAGGCGGGTGCACGCGATGTCGTGGCCATCAATGATACCGAACGGCTCAAGCACATTGTTAAACGCGAAATGGCGGACCTTACGGCACGACGCGCCCATCGTCGCGCTGAGCAGATGCTGCATGAAACAGAGAAGCGGGCTCGCTCCCTCATTGACAGCTCACGCGATGCGATTGCCTATGTTCATGACGGGATGCATATCTATGCCAATGAGGCTTATCTACGAATGTTCGGCAACGAATCACTCGATGACATCGAAGGCATGCCCATCATGGACATGATCATTAGCGAGGACCACACCAAACTAAAAGAATTTCTGCGCAATTACGCCAAGGGGAAGGATAAAGACAGCAGTCTAGACCTGACCGGGCAAGGCGCCGATGGCAAACAATTTAAAATGACCATGGAGTTCTCCCCTGCAAGTATGGAGGGTGAGGCCTGCACTCAGATCATTATCCGTGACAAGGCAATGAGTAAAGAGCTGGAACAAAAGCTCAATGCCATGAATCAGCAAGACCTATTAACCGGTTTATATAATCGAAATTATTTCATGGAGCAGTTGGACAAACTGATTCGTCTCGCCATCGAGGGGAAGACCCGCGCCACACTGCTCTATATAATGCTGGATAAGTACGACACTATCCGCAACGAAATTGGTGTTGCAGCCGGTGATATGTTGTTGACCGACGTTGCCAAGATGCTAAATGGCAAGTTGGCAAAACTGGGCGTATTGGCCCGCTTTGCCGGCCCGATATTCACCCTGCTCATTGATGACGCCGATGCCAAAAAGGCCGGCAAGGCCGCCGAGGCCATATGCAAGGTAATTCAGGACCACATATCTGATGTAGGGCAGGTAACGGCCACGACAACGGCCAGCATTGGTATCAGCCTCATCAACGAGACCACTCCAAACGGACAGGATTGCATCACGCGCGCCGAGAAGGGGGCACAACAGGCTCACGCCCAGGGTGGTAATCGCTCTCACACCTACAACCCGGCAATTGAGGACATGGCCGAGCAAGAGCAGGCCATGCACTGGGCCCAGAAGATTAAAGCCGCCCTGCAGAAGAACCAGTTCCGTCTGGTTTTTCAACCCATTGTAAGCCTGCATGGTGAACCCGGCGCTCACTACGATGTTCTGGTGCGGATGCTCGACGACAACGGTGGCGTTATTTCGCCCTCCTCTTTTATCCCCGCTGCAGAGAAAACCAGCCTGATGCAGTTCATCGATCGCTGGGTCATTTCGAACAGTATCAGTCTATTACTTAAGCGCCAGAAAGAAGGCCTTGAGACCCGCTTCTTTATCAAGCTCTCCAGCGGTTCACTGCTGGATGCCGAGTTTTTACAATGGCTGCGTGAGCGCATCAGTACCACACGTGTGAATGCCGAAAATCTGGTGTTTGAAATGAGTGAAGACATGGCCCTCAATCACCTCAAACAGGCCAAGGTAGTGGTAACCGGGCTCAAGGAGCTCAACTGCCGTTCGGCGTTGGAAAATTTTGGCAAGGAACAAAATACGATGCAGTCCATCAAGCACTTGCCAGTGAACTACATCAAGGTGCATATGGACCTTATCCACAATCTCGCCCAGAGCATGGAGAATCAGGAGAAGGTCAAAAATATTGCCGAGCAGGCTGGACAACAGAACATCCAGACCATCGCCGCGTTTGTCGAAGACGCTAATAGTCTGGCTGTACTCTGGCAGTGCAGCGTCAACTTCATTCAGGGGCACTTCCTGCAGCAACCGGATGAAGGCCTTAACTACGACTTTGAGGAGAGCTTTTAGTCTCCCCCTACTTTTTCACCCAGTCATCTTACTCCAGAACGTGGGAGACCAGACCATCCGCCAGCTTGGGCTCGAACCAGGTTGACTTCGGTGGCATGACCTTGCCTGCATCTGCAACGTCCATCAGCGCGTCCATACGAGTTGCAAAGAGCGCAAAGGCCACCGCCATTTCACCCGAGTCCACCCGCTTCTCAAGCCCCTTTAGTCCACGTATCCCACCAACAAAGTCTATGCGCTTGTCTCTTCGAGGGTCAGCGATACCCAGGATCGGTTCAATCAGATTCTGTTGCAACAGGCTTACGTCCAGCACACCGACCGGGTCATTGTGCGGAATGTATTCGGGCTTTATATTCAGTTGGTACCACTGACCCTTGAGATACATCCCAAACTCACCTACTCGCTGTGGCTTCACAGCGGTGACCGCCTTGCGCACACTAAAGACACCGTCAATTTTGGCCAGGAATTCTTGTGGCGAGTGACCATTAAGGTCCTTCATCACCCGGTTATAGTCCAGGATCTGCATCTGATTGTCAGGAAAGATAACAGAGAGAAAATATTCAAAATCCTCCTCACCGGCAACCTCGTCACCACGACGCATCGCGGCCACACGTGATGCCGCCGCAGAGCGGTGATGCCCGTCTGCGATGTAGAGGCAATCCATGGCATCAAATGTTTTTGTCAGCTCATCAATTTTGTCCGCATCGCGCACCACCCAGAGCGTGTGTTTTACTCCGTCATCAGCGGTCAGGTCGTATTCAGCCGCTTGCTGACAGACCTCATTGACGATTGCATCGACACGGGCATTATGCCGATAGGTCAGAAAGACTGGCCCGGTCTGTGCGTTCAGGGTATCAATCTGGCGAACGCGGTCATCTTCCTTATCTGGGCGAGTAAACTCGTGCTTGCGAATTCGGTTGACGTCGTAATCAGCCACCCGTGCAGTGGCGACGATGCCGGTTTGTGTGTGTGCACCCATTATCAGGCGATAAACATAGTAGAACGCGCCAGGGTCGCGTTGCAGAATTCCTTTGCCAAGCAGGGCCTGCAGGTTCTCAGCCCCTTTACTATAGACGGAGGCATCATAGGGGTCCGTTCCAATCGGCAGGTCGATCTCAGGTTTTGATATGTGCAGGAAACTGTAGGGCCTACCCTGCGCGCGAACTCGTGCCTCCTCGGTAGTCAATACATCATAGGGCGGCGCAATGACATCCGCTGCGTGTTTGATCGTGGGACGTAATCCCGCAAATGGTCGAATCAGGGGCATAACTCTTCCTACTCATTTAGAAATGCTTGGAGGGACAACATTGTAAACAAAAGCGGTGGGCAATGCCCACCCGGGAACTCACTGCTGAGATTCGCGCAACAAGGTGATGCGTGACGCTAAAGAGGGATGTGAGCCAAATAATTCATCCAATGGCCGGTAGAGGATCGACCAGATACCGGTCTCGCCCCGCCCCTGCTCAGTGGTGGCGATCGCCAGGCATTGTAGCGTCGTCAGCATGCTCGCTGTCCCTACCCAGCTAGCGGCCTTGGCATCAGCCTGATATTCGCGCCGACGGCTGAGCCAAGAGATTAGCATCGAGGCCAGGCCACCGACCATCACCTGGCCCAAGAGGAAAAACGACCAGTACGCGGGCCCCTTGGCATGTCGGAGGCGAAACAGTTGTCGATCGATAAGCTGACCGGCCAGTTGTGGCAAGAACAGCATGGAGCTGCTGACACCACCATTCAGCAGCGACAGCGTCTGCATGTCACCCTCGGCGATATGTGCCATTTCGTGGCTGATGACCGCCTCAAGCTCCCGTCCATTCAAATTGGCAAGCAGGCCGCTGCTTAACGCGATCATCGCGTGATTGCGCCCGAAACCGGTCGCCATGGCATTGAGCTCTGTGGCGGGATAGACCCCAAGCTCGGGGCTACGGACCCCGGCGCGACGGGCCAGTTTGGTCGTGATGTCTACCAACCAACGCTCCTGATATGAGTTCGGCTGCCGAATCATGCGTACACCCAGAATCCAGCGCGCAAGCTGCTTTGAAAAAAGCAGGGAAATAGAACCACCCAGGGCACCCAGGACAACGGCCATACCCAGAATTTGGGCCATAGGGATGCCCAGTTTCAACAGCCAGGCATCCAGGCCCGTGATAAACAGGAAGGCGTACAACACCACTAGCAGTGCCGTATTCATCGTGAGGAATAAAACAAACCGTTTCATGTGGCGCCAACCGTCAGGGTGAAATTCTTGCTTACCTGCAGGACAACGCAGGTACGTTATTATCTTAGATTAGCCTCGGTGGTGAAATGGGTTGGAGCTGACAAACTGCAATAAATTTCAGCCAGACCGAACCCCGGTTTCGTGAACGGGTTAGTCTGCACCACTACCGCCATCATGCTATATTCCCCTCGCAATAGAAACAGGGCCGTATTGAGAGCGCATGAACACGTCAAAACTCAGCAAAATACGCCAGTTATCCCATACAATGGCCACTCGTTTGGGAGAGTTCGGCGCTTTTCGTCGCAAACAGATGGAGTTTGCGGTTGCCCGCGCACCCATCACCTTCAAACTGTCGCTCATTATCGCCCTGCTCATTACCGCCACCATGGCTATGCTCGGGCTATTCCTCATCAACAACCAGTCGCACCTCCTGCGCAGCCAAATTCAGGAATTTGGCAGCACGGTGGTCAATCAGCTTGCTGACTCCTCGCGTGAGCTGGTGCTATCGGATGATTTACTAAGCCTGATGGTCCTCGTAAGTAACCTTGGCAAGAACGAAAATATCCTCGGTGTGGAGGTCTATTCCGACCGCGGTACGACCCTGGCCAGTTCTGGTGCCATTCCCGCCCAGGACATCTTGCAACAATACAACCAGGCCGTGGCCACACCACAGGGTTATTACACACGGGAGTGGCAACTCTCGTCAGCCGGGGGCGAGCAGGAGGTCATCTCCTTCATTAGTCCTATCCGTTTTCAAAAACTCATCGTCGGCCACGCCCTTGTAACCTTCAGTAAGTCTGCACTGACCTATGCCTTGCACAAAACCATCCAGGTCATTATTGGTGCCAGCCTTTTTATGTTGTTCTTGAGTGTTGTGGCGGCCTTTCTCATCAGTCGGCGTATCTCCAAACCCATCCACTATCTCATGGATGCCAGCAAGGCACTTGAGAGTGGTGATCTGAATTATAGAATCGCCGAACAGCGCTACGATGAAATCGGTTATCTCATTGGGGCCTTTAACAAAATGGCCGGGACCATGCTGGAAAAAAACCAGGTCGAGCAGGCATTTTCGCGCTTCGTCTCACCCAAGGTTGCCCGCCAAATCATGGACAATCTTGATCACATCCAGCTTGGCGGGAAGCATGTGATGGCAACCGCACTGTTTGCCGATATTGTCGGCTTCACCAGCATGTCGGAGAAACAGCCTCCAACAGAGGTCGCGGCCATGCTAAATGAATATTACAGCTACATCGAGATGGCCAGTCGGCTGTACCACGGGACGATTGATAAATATATGGGTGACTGTGCCATGATCGTCTTCGGTGTCCCCGAGAACGACCCTGAGCATCGTTTCAATGCCGTGGCCTGCGCAGTCATGATTCAACGACTCATCGCCCGCATTAATGTGCAACGTGCAGCAATGGGCAAACCAATGGTGAATTTCCGCATCGGCATCAATAGCGGTGAAATGTTGGCCGGTAACCTGGGTTCACTCGAACGCATGCAATACTCCGTCGTCGGCGATGCAGTAAATCTTGCCTCACGGCTGCAAAACGCAGCTGAGAGCGGCCAGATACTGGTGACGGATAATTTCGTAAAGGACCCAGAGGTACAGTGGCGCATCGTTGCTAATCGACATCTCTCAATTATGTTGCGTGGGTTCGCTGACCCGGTGACCACCTATATCATTACCGACCTGCAATACCCATATCACGAGTCAATCGACCGACAAATCGATGAGATACTCACAAACCGGATCGTTGCATGATCTCCTGTCGCCCTATCATTGCCATTGGTCTGGCAATGTTTCTGGATGGCTGTGCCTACCTCTATTCTTTAGACCAGGACCTCCCCGCACAGACAGAGCGCTGGATCAAGACACAGCAGTACGGTACGGCCCTCGACACCCTTTACTATATTGAACCCAGTCATCCCAATTACAAATTATTGCAGGCAAAGCGTCAGCGTATATTGGTGCTTGTAAATCAACTTGAACAACAGACGCTCAGCAGTGCCAAACCACAGGTGGATGCAGGTAGACTTTATGAAGCATTGCAGATATATGATGCTGCACTGAATAAAATTCCCGACAGCATCATCCTGCAGAAGGCCCGCAAGATTGTCTATGAAAAACGGGAAGAGCAATTAGCCAATATCAAGATAAAACTTCTCGAACACAAGAGCGCCTGGCTCGAGAGCAACGAGGACCTGCACAAGAAGGTTGCAAGCTTAACGCCAAAGAATTTCACCGCCCGCTGGTTATTACAGGGGCATCGTCAAGAGGTCGATGATACAGTGCTAGCACTGATTGAATGTGCCCAGGATGCCACCAAGATAAACAAACTCGATCAGGCCAGGTCATGTCTGAACATCGCCAGACATTTACAGCCTAGTCAGATCCTACAGCTACAACTTGTGGCGCAGAATAAACAGCTCGATCTTGAGGTTGCGGCCCGTGCACGCAAACTCGACAAACCTACCCGCATTTTATTAACACAGGCCGGCGTGAGTTTTAAGAAACACGATCTCTTGACGACTCAGCAGAAATTACGCAGCATCCCGCAACAATTCCGCAAGAATGCAGAGGTTCAGTCATTAAGCGAGTCACTACAAGGCGACATTGATGATTATGTTGACCAACGCTTTCGTGAAGGGCGTCGGCAGTACAGTGAGGGCAATTACGAGGATGCACATCGCACGTGGATCGAGCTGAGACAGCTCGCACCGGATGATGAACGCCTGTCTGCGCACATCGAGCGTGTAGAAAAGGTGCTACTAAAACTTCACCAGCTCAGTAAGCAACAGTCTGGTAGCTCAACCCGGCCACAGCCTGTTCAGTAACACCCTGCTAATCCTCACCCGGTTCCATACGATCGACCTGTCGGAACCCCTGTGGTAATTTCCTGCCACGCTGACCGCGTTCGCCCTCATAGTGCCCCATGTCCTCTGGTTTTAACAACATGTGACGCTTGCCAGAGTGAATACGAATGCTGTTCTCTTCGTGGATAACCGTCATTGCCGTGGCAAATTCTTCACGCTTCTTGAGCTTGGCAGACGGGATATTGATGATTTTGATACCCTTACCTTTCGGCATTACGGGTAACTCGCAGGTGTGATGTACCAACAGATGCCCCTCATTGGTACTCATCGCAACCCAGTAGTGCTCCATATCTCCCACCAGCACAGGCGGGAGTACCGATGCACCGGCGGGTACTTTCAGCATGGTCTTGCCCTTCTTATTGCGCGTTATCAGGTCTTCCAGCTTCGCAATAAAACCATAGCCTTGATCCGTTGCTAATAGGACCATTTGCTGTGGCTCACCTAACACGACGCCACAGAAACGGGCACCATCGACGGGAGAGAGTCGGCCAGTCAGGGGTTCACCCTGACCACGTGCCGAGGGCAGTGTATGGGCAGGAAGTGCGTACGTACGTCCGGTTGAATCAATGACCACGGCCAGTTGATTGCTCTTACCTTTGGCACTATCGAGATACTGGTCACCGGCCTTGTAACTCAGCGTCGCAGGGTCGAACTCGTGCCCCTTGGCTGAACGTATCCAGCCCTTCTCTGATAACACCACTGTAATTGGCTCGGAGCCAATGAGGACGGTCTCATCCATCGCCGTAGCCGCAGCACGCTCCACCAGGGGTGAGCGGCGTTCATCGCCATGCTGATCGATAATATCCTGGATTTCACTGCGAATGAGTGTCTTGAGGCGCTGGGCCGAACCCAGTATCTGCTCCAGACTGTCACGCTCCTGCTTGAGGTCCTTTTGCTCGCCACGGATGGTCATCTCTTCCAGTTTGGCCAGGTGCCGCAATTTCAATTCCAGTATGGATTCTGCCTGCTCATCACTGAGCTTGAATCGCTTCATCAACACCGGTTTTGGCTTGTCGTTGGTGCGGATAATCTTGATGACTTCATCGATATTCAAATAGGCGACCAATAAGCCATCCAGAATATGCAGACGACGAGTCACCTTGTCCAGGCGGTATTGCAGGCGACGACGAACGGTCTCTGTTCGATACTGCAACCAATCCGACAACATATCATGCAGATTTCGGACGCCTGGGCGACCATTCAGGCCAATGACATTCATATTGACGCGATAACTGCGCTCCAGGTCTGTGGTTGCAAACAGGTGCACCATTAGCTCCTCCGCATCGATACGATTTGATCGAGGGATAATGACCAGGCGCGTGGGGTGTTCGTGATCGGACTCATCCCGCAGGTCGGCCACCATCGGTAACTTCTTGGCATTCATCTGGCCGGCGATCTGCTCCAATATTTTCGCCGGGGAGGTCTGATGCGGCAGGGCTGTTATAATAATGTCGCCATCTTCCAGTTCATAACGCGCACGCATCCTGATACTGCCATTACCGGTCTCGTACATCTTGAGGATGTCACTACGCGGTGTAATGATCTCGGCATCGGTGGGATAATCAGGTCCCTGAATAAAGGTGCAGAGTTCCTTGATGCTTGCCTTGGGATTTTTTAACAGGTGAATACAGGCCTGACCCACCTCACGCAAATTGTGTGGCGGGATGTCAGTCGCCATACCTACGGCGATACCGGTAGTACCGTTTAACAGCACATGCGGAATTCTTGCAGGTAACAAAGAAGGTTCGTCGAGGGTGCCATCAAAATTGGGGACCCAATCTACTGTCCCCATCGCGAGTTCAGAGAGTAACAAGTCAGCGAATTTTGATAGACGTGATTCGGTGTAACGCATTGCCGCGAATGACTTCGGATCATCCGGCGAACCCCAGTTGCCCTGCCCTTCCAAAATCGGATAACGATATGAGAAGGGCTGAGCCATCAAGACCATGGCCTCATAACAGGCACTATCACCATGTGGATGGAATTTACCTAACACGTCACCGACGGTGCGTGCCGACTTTTTGAATTTAGAACCGGCCTTGAGGCCAAGCTCTGACATTGCATAGATGATGCGACGCTGTACCGGTTTTAGACCATCGGCAATGTGTGGCAAGGCGCGATCAAGAATGACGTACATGGAATAATCCAGGTAGGCCTTCTCGGTAAACTCCATCAGCGGTAGGCGTTCGACGTTATCATCCGTCGCCATGGGTGAGTGGGTAATATCAGTTTTCTTTTTGCGTGCCATGATTCGTGCCTATACCTTGGCGAGGTCGCCGCGTTCTTCCAGCCAGGAGCGTCGATCCGAGGCACGCTTCTTGGCCAGTAACATATCAAGGAGTTGTTGTGTCCCATCGCCCGGTTTGATCGTCAGACGTGCCAGTCGGCGTGTATTCGGGTCCATGGTGGTCTCACGCAATTGCAACGGGTTCATCTCACCCAACCCCTTAAAGCGGGTAACCGATATCTTGCCGCTAATCTTTTCGGCCGCAATACGGTCAAGATAACCCTGGCGTTCTGCCTCGTCACGGGCATAGAAGACCTCCTTGCCCACATCGATGCGATAAAGCGGCGGCATCGCAACATAAATACGGCCGGCCATCACCAGCGGCCAGAAATGCCGCATGAATAAGGCGCAGAGAAGGGTTGCAATGTGGGCACCATCGGAATCGGCATCGGCAAGGATGATCACCTTGCCATAACGCAGGTCTTCAATCTTGTCGGAGCCCGGGTCAACACCAATCGCAACGGAGATGTCATGCACTTCTTGTGAAGACAACACCTCGCCCGATTCCACCTCCCAGGTATTCAGTATCTTGCCACGTAGCGGCATGATGGCCTGAAAATCACGATCACGCGCCTGCTTGGCCGAACCACCCGCAGAGTCACCCTCGACCAGAAATAATTCGGTACGCTCCAGGTCCTGCCCGGCACAATCCGCCAGTTTTCCTGGCAGGGCAGGCCCCTGCGTCACCTTTTTACGAATAACTGCACGCCCCGCCTTCAGGCGTACCTGTGCGTTGTTGATAACGAGTTCGGCAATACGCTCGCCACTCTCGGTGTGCTGATTCAGCCATAGACTGAAGGCATCTTTGACCACCCCACCAACAAAGGTAGCGCACTCACGTGATGAGAGGCGCTCTTTGGTCTGGCCGCTGAACTGGGGGTCGGCAATCTTTACGGAGAGGACGTGATTGACCTTATCCCAGACATCTTCTGGCGTAATCTTCACCCCACGCGGCAACAGATTTCGAATCTCACAAAACTCCCGCATTGCCTCGGTAATGCCTGTGCGCAGACCATTGACGTGCGTCCCACCCTGCGTGGTTGGAATCAGGTTGACATAGCTCTCCATGATTAGCACGGGGCTATCAGGGACCCATACCACTGCCCAATCCACCGCCTCGGTATTCCCCGCCATGCTGCCCACAAAAGGGCTATCTGGCAGTGTCTCTGCCTGATCGAGTGCACTCACGAGATAATCCTTCAGACCATCTTCGTAATACCAGTCATCTTTTTCACCACTCTGTTCATCCTTGAAGCTGACCTTCAGGCCAGGACACAAGACGGCCTTGGCACGTAGTACATGCCGCAGGCGAGAGACGGAAAATTTTGGTGAGTCAAAGTATTTGGTATCGGGCCAGAATCGTAATGTTGTACCGGTATTACGCTTACCCACATCGCCAACAACCTTGAGCTTGCTCGCGGGCTCACCACCGGCAAAGGCCATGTGATGTTCCTTCCCATCACGGCGGATCAGCACCTCAAGTTTTTTCGAGAGTGCGTTGACGACGGAGACCCCCACACCATGCAGGCCACCCGAGAATTGATAGTTTTTGTTGGAGAATTTGCCGCCGGCATGCAGGCGGGTGAGGATAACCTCAACGCCCGATATCTTTTCACCCGGATGTTTGTCTACCGGCATACCACGACCGTTATCACGCACCTCGAGAGAATTATCTTTATAGAGGACAACATCGATCTCGCTGGCATGACCGGCAATGGCCTCATCCACGCTATTATCGATAACTTCCTGAGCAAGGTGATTGGGTCGTTCGGTCTGGGTGTACATACCCGGCCGTTTGCGGACAGGTTCCAGTCCGGTGAGGACTTCAATGGATTCTGCAGTATAAGATTTTGAGTTCATAGCGACCATTAGGAATTTTGGTGTAAGTTAACACAATCCCTGATCAGCGTGAATAACCCCTGTCTGAATTTGTATTACGGCCTTCGCACAATGACAACAATAAAAAAGCCGGGGCATGCCCGGCTTCTCGCCAATATCGATTCGACATGCTAGACCTTGAAGCTACCCACCATCTCCTGCAGGTCTGTGGCCAGGTGTGCCAGTTCAACGCTGGCCTTGGCCAATTGCATGGTGCCATTATTGGTATTGTCAGCGACACGCGTAATACTCACAACACGTTCGCTGATCTCTTCTGCCACATTTCCTTGCTGCTGTGCTGAAGAGGCAATCTGGCTACTCATGGTGGATATTTCAGCTACGGAGGTAGTGATGCTATCCAACGCCCCCCCTGCAGCAGCGGCCTGCTCTACTCCCTTGCGCGCCTGTTCCTTGCCATGACTCATTACTGCTACAGCCTCCTGTGCACCCGCCTGCAGGCGTGCCACCATAGCCTCGATCTCCTGTGTGGATTGCTGTGTGCGACTTGCTAGATTACGCACCTCATCAGCGACCACGGCAAAACCACGACCCTGCTCGCCAGCACGTGCGGCCTCAATGGCCGCATTTAACGCCAGGAGATTCGTCTGCTCAGCGATACCCTGAATGACCACCACCACACTACCGATCCCTTCGCTGTCTTTCTCCAGTTTCTGGATCACGCTCGCGGCGCGCTCGACTTCGCGGGCCAGATCGTTGATCGCATCCAGCGTGCGACTCACCACATTCTTACCCTCAGTGGCACGGTCGTCCGCTTGCTGAATATTACTCGCCGTACTCTCGGCGTTACGCGCCATCTCCTGTGCCGTCGAGGCCATTTCAGTCATGGCGGTGGCAACCTGTTCCGTCTCCGCCTTCTGCTGCAATACACCCTTACTGGTCTCGTCGGTGATCATCGACATTTCTTCTGCCGCCGCCGCGAGCTGGGCCGTGGCGCCCGCGACCTTACCGATAGTGGCATGCACACGGGTAGCAAATTTATTAAAGGCCGCAGCGAGTTGTGCGATCTCATCACGACCACGGACCTTCAGGCGCCGCGTCAGGTCACCCTCACCCTCCGAAATATCGGTTAGGGCCTCGACGGTCTCATTCAGCGGCTGAGTGATGATGTAACCGATGAACCAGCCACCACCGACACCGACCACTACGCCCAACACCAGCATTACCAGTGCCATATTACGAATGACACTCACCTGGGTCAGGATGGACTGACTATTCTCCTCGGTCTGCTGGCGTTGGCCCTCGACCAGTTTGGCCACGTTGCTCTGCACCCGCTGCACCAATGGGCCAATCTCACTACGAATCAGGTAAGAATCGGTACGCCACTTCTCGCTACCGTGCACCTGGATCATTTCATCCAACAGTTTAAAAAATTCTGTCTTGCTTGTTTTAATATTCTCAAGCGCCTCGGACTGCTCGAACAACAGGGTGTTGCCATAGCCCGAGAGCGTCTTTAACTGCGTATCAAATACCTCGCGGAATGTTTTGATATTGTCCACCTGGGACTTCGAGCGGAAGGTCATGAAGGCACGGTTATCCAGCACGATGAGCATCCAGGTCTGGCGCAGGTCGGTAATGTCTTTTAAAAGTTTGCGACGCTGTTTGTTGATGCTGCCATCCTGCATCTCCACCCGGATCATCTCATTGAGATTTTCTTGGATGGTCAATGCCAGCGGATTCATCTTCTCGCCGGAGAGCCCAATGCCGGGGAAGTTCTTGTTGAAATCCACCGCAAGGTCCAGCATCGTCGCGCGATAGGATTTAAATTTGGCGATATCCTGCTCAATGCTCCCCACCAGGGCTTGTATGGCCGAGTCCCGCTTCACCACATCCATCGTATAGAGCTTTTGAATAATTTGATCGAGTTTTACCAGGCTGTTTTCGTATTCAAGCTTATCGCGATCGGTGACGCTGAGCAGGTAAAACCCCAATGCCGCGTTGGCGTGATCGAGGGCATTGGCAAGTTCCATGGAGGTAATCGTCATGGGCTGACTATCTTCGACTACCGCGCTGAACTTGTACTGGGCGCTGGTCAGACTGGTTACAGAACTAAGGGCTACCACGGCCAGCAAGACCAGCATGACGCCAGTGCCCATCCAGACCTTGTGTCCAACCTTAAGATTCATGAACAGCGCCATGAGTGTTTGCATGGACAACCACTGCTTCATGTGAGTGACCCCTTAATATATATATCTTATGAAAGGGTATCGGACGATTCCTACAAGTATTTAGGGCCCGAGGGCTAGAATTACACTTATATGACCGGCAATAAAAATGCCCCTCGTGGGGGCGTTTTTGTTTTTTTATATATATTTCAAAGAGGTATAGAGACCCCCAGGCGCTGCGCCACCTCCTCATAGGCCTCCACCACCCCGCCCAGGCCCTGACGGAAACGGTCCTTGTCCAGCTTTTTGCGGGTAGCCGCATCCCACAGGCGGCAACCATCGGGGCTGAACTCATCACCCAGCAGAACCTGGCCTTTAAAGCGGCCAAATTCGAGCTTGTAATCGACCAGGAGCATTCCGGCATCCGCGAAGAGGCGCTTCAGCACGACATTTACCTGGAAGGTAAGGTCCTTCATTTGCAGCACCTCGGCCTCGCTGGCCCAGTTGAAGGTGCGAATGTGCGAGTCATTGATCATGGGGTCATGCAAGGCATCATTTTTGAGAAAGAACTCAAACGTAGGTGGATTGAGTTCCAAACCCTCTTCCACACCCAGACGTCGCACCAGACTACCTGCGGCAAGATTACGGACAACACACTCCACCGGGATCATGGTCAGGCGTTTGATCAAGGCCTCATCATCACCCAACACCTTCTCAAAGTGTGTAGGGATACCTGCCGCCTGTAATTTCTGCATGATAAAGGCATTGAAATAATTATTCACCAGACCTTTGCGCGTGAGTTTTTCCTTTTTCTCACCATCAAATGCCGAGGTGTCATCACGAAAGTGCAGGATGAGCCTGTCCGCGTCGTCTGTCGTATAGACAGTCTTGGCCTTTCCGGTTACCAGAACATCACGTTTTTGCATGGAACTTTTCCTCACGAGCAATGCAGAATACATCGCGGATTACAGTGTTTGCCAAGCCAATCCCATTTGTTGATCTGCCAGCGCGATGTCCTGTGGTTGGCAATACAGGACCTCGCACAGGGCCTGTTGTGCGAGTTCAGGCCGATTATTTTTTTCACTCAGGTGCATGCCGGCAATATAGCGCAGACAGCTGACGTCAATACTCGCTAACAGCTCGGCGGCCTGAGCATTACTCAGGTGCCCCAACCGCCCCCCTACACGAGCCTTCAAGGAAGGCGGATACTGCCCCTGTGACAGCATCACGCTGTCGTGATTACACTCCAGCAGCAAGCCATGACAGCCAGAGAGTTGTTGTTCAAGGTACGGGGTGCTCGAACCCAGGTCCGTGATCACCGCGAGTCGCACAACGCCATCCGAAAAAATATACTGGCAGGGCTCACGGGCATCGTGTGGGACCGAGACCGGCTGTACCTCCAACTCCCCCAGGACAAAGGCCGTGTGTGGGTCGAAGGATTGCCAGCTCGATATGTCCTCCAACCCCGCGACAACACCGGTGCCGTGAGTTCCGCGCACGGGTACGTTGTACTTCCGTGACAAGGCCCTGACCCCACGCACATGATCCTCATGTTCGTGCGTCACCAGCAGTGCTGAAAGATCGTCCGCATTCAGGCCCAGACGAGCCAGACGCAGTTCGGTCTCACGTACTGAAAAACCGCAGTCAACCAGAATCCGCGTACCTGCACATTCCACCAGCGTCGCATTACCACGACTGCCGCTACCCAAGGATGCAAAGCGTAAGCTCACCTGGTATGACTAATACATCTGTTCCTTGATGCGCAGCAACATCTTCTGCGCGATGTCACTATCTACCGGTTTATTAGAGCGATCGCTCAAACGCACCGCGGTGACACTGTTTTGTTCCTCGAGTTTGATCAGCATGCCTTCTTTCGGCAATTTCTGCTTGCCTGCCATAAGCTGAGAGAACCAGCTGGCACTACCCTCGTCTGAATAGTTTTCGGGTAGGCGAATATAGTAAACCCCGGCAGAACGATTGCGATCGTCTACAACAAAACCCAGGCGATCCATGGCCAGGCCAACACGGCGCCAGGTGCGGGCAAAGTTTTCCTGTACCACGAGCTGAGGCTGGCCGTCCCGGTCCTTACCCAATACCGAGATGCCTTCCACCGACTTGCTGATAAATTGCGCCTGTGCCGCATCCGCATTCAGGCCACGAAACAACATAAAGCGACGCAGGACCTCGGTCTCTAGTTCCATGTCAACCGGGCGTGGCTGCCACCCCTTTACCCCATTTTGCTCCGTCTCGATCAGGCCTCGATGAGTAACAAATACCAATGATTTGTCCTTCGCGCTCCGTTCCAGTGTGATCTGAAACTGATCCATCACGTTATCACCAAATAACTTGCCCAACTTGGCCACGAACCAGTTGCGTGGTCGCTCAATATGATTGAGCTGCCAATCCGTTTCGAGAATACCCAGATTGGCGTTCTCTTTCGCGATATTAAAGCCAAGCGAGATAATGAATGACTTCAAGTCACTCCAGACCGCATCAGCAGGGTCCGCGATACTTAACCATGCCATGCCGCCATCGCGTTCAAGTGACATCTTAGGTAACACCGGTAAGAGTTGTTGTGCCTTCACCTCACCCGCGACACCACTGTAAGCAGAAAAGGTGTGCTGCTGTCCCTGCAAGGCGGGGACCTGGTAATCTTCAGTGGGAACGGGTTGATGCAAATCGGGTGGAACAGATAGCGCATCGACCGTTTTCTCATTCAGGTACTGGGGCACTTCTGGCGTTGACGAGCAGGCTGTCAGTGTGATAACGCTGCCAAGACAGGCCAGTCGCACTAACTTCGTTATGCGCGGTATTTGCATGATAACCTTCTGTATTACAACACACCGGCCTGGCGTAAAGCCTGGCGAACAGTGTCGTGGTGGGGCGAGGAAAGAAAGGTCAGGGGCAGACGAATACCTGGGGGGATAAGCCCCATCTCGTAGAGTGCCCACTTAACCGGGATCGGATTGGCCTCGACAAAGAGTTTAGTGTGCAGGGCCATCAGCTTGTCGTTGATCGCCACCGCCTTGGCACGCTCGCCCGCGAGTGCGGCGACGCACATTTCGTGCATGGACTTCGGCGCTACGTTCGTGGTCACCGAGATGACCCCCTGCCCGCCCAGGAGCAAAAATTCCATACCGGTTGCATCGTCGCCACTGTATAGCTCGAAACCCTCGGGGCAGAGCTGTCTCAGTTCGCGCACCCGCTCCAGATTCCCCGTAGCCTCCTTGATCCCGACGATATTGGCGATCTTCGACAGACGCGCAACAGTGGCAGGCAGCATGTCCACGGCAGTGCGACCTGGAACGTTGTAGAGGATCTGCGGGATCGCCACCGCCTCGGCAATGGCCTTGTGGTGTAGATAGAGTCCTTCCTGGGTCGGCTTATTGTAATAAGGTGTCACCAGCAGGCAGGCATTGGCACCGGCCTCTTTAGCGCAACGGGTCAGGGTAATCGCCTCGGTGGTGGAGTTGGCACCCGTCCCGGCGATCACGGGTATGCGCCCCTTGACCATCTCGACCACACGCCGGATCACATGGCAGTGTTCTTCCTCATCCAGGGTGGCGGATTCTCCCGTGGTACCCACGGCAACGATGGCGTCGGTACCATTCTCGATATGTAACTCCACCAACTTTGCCAGTGCCGCCTCGTCAATACTGCCGTCAGCGTGCATTGGGGTGACTAGGGCCACCATACTCCCCTGAAACATGCTTACCTCGCGTTTATACCTAGCCCGGGACCAACAAACCGCCATGTTACTGAGGCGGCCCAGGGATGACAAGGACCTCGTCTACAGACTCTTAGTCAGCGCAATTTCCAAGCCGTGATCGTGCCAATGGCCAAGTGTCTAATCTTTCAGTATATTCAGTTAAAACCAATGGGAGCACAAAGTGGCAGACCAGGATAGCGGCGCCGTACGCGAGATTCGGATCAACCCCATCGTACCAAGTGAGTCAGTTTTAGTCGCCACCGCGCGCAGTATGCGCCCACGCAAGGCCGAGGACCCGGCCCCCAGAGACACCCGTCTGCATGTGGAGACCTGTCCGTTTTGCCGTGGCAACGAGGATAAGACCCCACCCGAGATCCAGCGTGTGCCGCCTCAGGGGGAGTGGCAGATCCGCATCGTCGAGAACCTCTATCCCGTGCTGGGTGACAATCGTGGTTCAGCTGGCCTGGTCTTTGGTCTGCAACAGGCCATTGATGGCTACGGTCGCCACGAGGTTATCGTCGACAGCGCCCAGCATGGCATCGCCATCCACGAAATGGGTCACACGCACCTGCAAAAACTCTTCAGCACCTATCAATCACGCATGGCACAGCTTTACGAGATGGATGAGCGTCTACAGTACGTGCTGGTCTTCAAGAACTTTGGCCCCGCCGCCGGCGCCAGCATGGCGCATACACACAGCCAGATCATTGCGACACCCGTGGTACCGCAAAATGTGCATGACGAGGTCGAGAACAGCCGCAACTATTACAAGAAACACCACCGCTGCATCTTCTGTTCACTCATCGATGAGGCACTGACGTTTGAAACAACCATTTACGACCGCAACTCCGGCCGTATCGTCCGCAAGATCAACGTCGGACAATACGTAATAGAACGGGGCGAGCGCTTCATTGCCATTAAACCGTTTGCCAGCCGTTATGAGTGGGAGGTCCACATCCTGCCGCTTGAGCATGGCAGTGATTTTCTCGATGCCAGTGCCGAAGACTTGCAGGACCTGGCGCAGGTGTTTCAACGCACCATGGCGCGTCTCGATGCAGTGATTGGCGGGGCTCAATATAATTTCTTCCTGCACACCCGCCCCCGCAGCGAGGAGTTTGAAGACTGCCGGGCCAGCTACCACTGGCACCTTGAGATATGCCCACGCACCAGTATTCCAACCGGATTTGAGTTAGGCTCGGGTCTATTCGTCAATACGATTAGTCCAGAGCAGGCCGCAGAGCAGTTGCGTACGGTGAAGCTGGTATGAATCGAGATTTGAGAACGACCATCACAATGGGTATGAGTCTCTCACCTAAGGGAACCATCTATGAATAGTCAATTGGTAATCTCGGTTCTCGGCACCGACCGTCCCGGTCTTGTCACCGAGATTAGCCGCATCATCAACTCGGCCGGTTGCAACGTAGAAGACAGTCGAATGAGTGTTCTCGGCGGTGAGTTTGCCGTGATCATGCTGATTACCGGCAATTGGAATAACCTCGCCAAGCTGGAGACCTCACTGAGTGGTCTGCAAGAGAAGCTCGGCCTCCTCATCGGTTTCAAGCGCACGGAGTCACGACCCGCCGACAAGGGTGGTATGCCCTATCACGTCGAGGCCGTCTCCATGGACCAACCCGGGATCGTACATCAACTGGCCGGTTTTTTCTCCAGTCGTAATATCAACATCCATGACCTCTATACCAACAGCCACCCGGCCGCGCATACCGGCACCCCGATATTCATTCTTAACATGACGATTGAGATCCCTGCCAAGACTCACATCGCCACTCTGCGTGACCAATTCATGGAGTTCTGTGACCAGCTAAACCTGGATGCCGTAATGGAACCTGTGAAGGGCTAAATGCAGCTACGTGTTTGAATTAAGGAGAAACGATGGCGAAGGTCGAACTGGATAAAAAAATACCCCCATTCACCCTTGCGGCGACTGGTGAACAAACAATCGATCTCGGTCAACTAAAGGGGAGTCACGTCGTACTTTATTTCTATCCAAAGGACGGCACCCCTGGCTGCACACGCGAAGGGCAGGATTTCCGCGATTTGCACAGCAAATTCAAACGTCAGAATGCCATAATTCTTGGAATCTCTCGCGACAGCATCAAGTCACACGAGAACTTCAAGACCAAACAGGGATTCCCCTTTGAACTACTCTCCGATGCGGAGGAGACACTCTGTAACTTGTTTGATGTCATCAAAATGAAAAATATGTATGGCAAACAAGTACGAGGGATTGAACGTAGTACATTTCTTGTTGATGAGAAAGGCATCTTGCGTCGGGAGTGGCGTAAGGTAAAAGTCGATGGCCACGCCGAGGAGGTACTTGATGCGGTGATGTCGCTGAACCGTAAATAAGCCCAGCCCGTAATCAACTCTTAGGTGGAAGACCTTACATGAACAAGAAGCAGATTGAAGGCAAGCGACTTTTTGTACTCGATACTAATGTATTTATGCACGACCCAACCGCCCTGTTCCGATTCAAGGAGCACGACATCTTCTTACCGATAATGGTATTGGAGGAGCTGGATAACAATAAAAAGGGCCATTCAGAGGTCTCGCGCAACGCCCGACAGAGCAGTCGCTTCCTCGATATGCTGCTGGCCGATCACACTCCACAAGAGATCGAAAACGGCATACCCCTCTCGCAGGGGGATATGCACCTGGAAAACATCAGTCCCAGTGGGCGACTATTCTTCCAGACTCGCTCCATCAGCGCCGAATTACCTGGACACCTGCCAGGAAACCGCCCTGACAACAATATCCTCGGTACCGCTCTGGCCCTGCGTACACAATATCCCGAGACGCTTGTTACCCTGGTCTCCAAAGACATCAATCTGCGCATCAAGGCCGCCGTTATTGGTCTGCACGCCGAGGACTATCACAACGATCAGGTATTGGAAGACTCTGATTTACTCTTTTGCGGTAGTCACGCCCTTGGTGAAGATTTCTGGGATCGCCACAGCAAGGACATGCACTCCTGGCAAGAGAGTGGACGCACCTTCTATCGCCTGCAAGGGCCCGAGGTCAAACAATGGCTCCCCAATGAGTTTATCTATAGCCCGGTGGTCGATGGCTTTGAGGCGATCGTCCGCAAGATCGATGACGAACAGTCTATCATTGAGACCGTGCGTGATTACACTCACCACAAGAATGCCTGGGGTATTCACGCACGCAATCGAGAGCAGAACTTTGCCTTGAATCTACTGATGGACCCTGACGTGGACTTTGTCAGTCTGCTAGGTATTGCGGGTACCGGTAAAACCCTGCTCACACTGGCCGCAGGACTGGAGCAGACACTGGAACAAAATCTCTATCGCGAGATCATCATGACCCGCGTCACCATCCCCATGGGTGAAGACATCGGCTATTTGCCCGGAACGGAAGAGGAAAAGATGACGCCCTGGATGGGGGCCCTGATGGATAATCTCGAGGTACTCACCAATCGCGAACATAATAGCGAATGGGCGCGTGCCGCCACCGGGGATCTGTTGAGTAAACGGATCAAGATTCGCTCGGTCAACTTCATGCGTGGGCGCACCTTCTTGAACCGTTATATCATCATTGATGAGGCACAAAACCTGACATCGAAACAACTGAAATCACTCATTACCCGCGCGGGTCCTGGCACCAAGGTGGTCTGTCTGGGTAACCTGTCACAGATCGATACGCCCTATCTGACTGAAACGACATCGGGACTCACCTACGTCGTCGAGCGATTCAAGCAATGGGCACACAGCGGCCACATCACCCTGCAACGTGGCGAACGCTCACGCCTGGCGGACTTTGCCTCCGACGCACTCTAACCACTTTTCAGATAGTAGTGTTCCCGGCTTGGGTGTGTGCTGAGCGTGGCCATGCGCTTGCCGTTGCATTCACCAGCGTTGCCAGGGGAATGGCGAAAAAGAGCCCCCAGAATCCCCAGAGTCCGCCAAAAAATAAAATACTGACGATGATCGCAATCGGATGCAGGTTGACCACTTCTGCAAACAGCAAGGGGACCAACACGGTGCCATCAATGGCCTGGATAACGCCATACACCAACATTAAATAGGCGAAGTCTGCCGTCCATCCCCACTGGATATACGCGATAAAGACCACAGGAATGGTCACAATCGTTGCACCAACATAAGGTACCAGTACCGAGATACCCACCAATACCGAGAGTAATAAGGCGTACTTAAGCCCCATCAGCCAAAAAGCAAGCATACACGCGGTCGTGACAATAAGCATTTCCCAAAACTTGCCCCGGATATAATTACCCAGTTGCAAGTCGAGTTCCTTCCATACGGCCGAGGGCAGACTCCGCTCGGAGGGGAGAAAGCTGGAAAGGTAGTTCAAAATAACCCATTTATCCTTGAGAAAAAAGAACACCAACATCGGCACCAGCACCAGATAGACGGCCAGACTGATCAGGCCGGGGATTGAGGAAACGGAAAGTGCCAGAAGCCTCTGCCCATTGTCGGCTAACTCTTTATTTAGTAGCACCGATATCTCACGCGCCTGCGCCCGCGTCATGAAGGAGTATTTCTTTGGTAGCTCGACCAGGGCCTGTTGCAGACTAGTGATGTAGTTGGGAAACTCACGCACCAGTTCTGTCAGCTGCTTTGAGGCAATCGGTACTAGCCACAAAAGAAGAAACAATACAAAGGCAATAAACAGGCTAAACACGAGCACCACGGCACGAATACGCCGTACCTTTTGCCGTCGCAACACCTGCACGATACCTTCTAATAGATAGGCAATGACCAAGGCCGCAAAGACGGGTGCCAGCATCTTCCCAAGAGTGAGTACCAGTGTAAAACCCAGAACCAGCAACAGCGCCAACAGGCTGGCCTGAGGGTCGGAAAAATATCTCAGGTACCACTGTTTTAGATACTCAAACATCCTGTCCCACCTTGGCGGTGTGCTGGGAAAAGTGACGCTGGAACAGCGCCTCCAGGTCATCAATGACATCGGTCGCTGCACGCCCCTGCATGACGTGTGCTGACATCAGTGCCGAGGTCTCATGCAGGACTGCACCCTTGTCTAACATAGGATAGGAGGTGGTCAGACGCCGAATGGCGGCAACGACGGATTCCACTTCAGGGCGTGGGACAATAACGGGGTCAGTGGGCACGGCCAGCTCCGGCTCACTGCGCCCGGCCAGAAATTCGGCAAACGCCAACAGGGTCCCCGCATCGGTCTGGTTGAGCCGTTGAAAATGGCGGAGCAGCGTTTTTTCCTTGGGCGTCATGCCAAACGAGGATACCTAAAACTGGAGATGAAGCAATAGTGTGCTGACGGCTTGTTGATACACGTCGCGATCGCAGCCAAGACAAGACCTGAATGCACGAGAAATTGGAGTCTACACAGAGTAAATGGGGAACCTGCGCATGTTTACCTCGCCGCCATTGCAAATGCCGAACCCTTCCAACAAACGGCTAGATAACGTCACCCGGGTGGGACTGACAATACCCACGCGCAAAGGTCAGCAGCTCATCCATCGCCCGGACACGAAACTTTTGCTTCTGATGCACGAACGAGAATGGGCGGTAGATAGGGGGTGCAATCGCCACCGCCACCAGGGAACCCAATTGCAGTTCTTTTAGAATAGTGGCCTTGGAGAGCATCGAGACTCCCATCCCGGCCTCGACGGCACCTTTAATGGCCTCCAGACTCCCCAGTTCCATGGTAATCGTCATATCACTGGTGCTGATACCAGAGTCATGCATACTCTCCAGCATGACCTCGCGGGTACCCGAACCCTCTTCACGACAGATAAAGGGATAGTCCAGCAGCCGTGACAGTGGAACGCTCTTTTCCTGTGTAAGTTCGTGCCCAGGTGGGGCGATGATCACCAACTGGTCCATGCGGCACTTCTCGACCACCAGATTCTTATTATTTACCGGCGCCTCGACCACCCCAAGGTCAATTTCATTGTTCTCCACCATACTGACGATGCCGTCGGTATTGGCCACCTTGAGGCGGATCGTCACGTCGGGGTGCTTGGATTTGAAATCGCCCAACAAGGCAGGCAGCATGTATTCGGCGATGGTGGTACTGGCCCCGACCATCAGGACGCCACTAACGTCGCCCGTGAGTTCGCGCACCGAGTTGTCCATCTCGGAATAAAGCCCGAAGATCTTCTCGGCAAAGTCGTAGACGCGCTTACCGGCGTCAGTGAGACTGATCCGGTTGTGAGTGCGGTCGAATAGACGGGTATTAAATTGTTCTTCCAGCTGACGCACCTGAAAGGTGACGGCGGGCTGGGTCATGTGCAACTCATCAGCGGCCTTGGTAAAGCTTAGCTGGCGTGCAACGGTATGAAAAACCTGTAATCTGCGGTCGGCCATGATTTCTTGCGCTTATTGGTAAAGGCATAGGATAACCTATTTCTATCCATGCATTGGCAAAACTAAGCGCCGAATAGTACCAACTCTTGTTCCAAACGTGAATATAACCCCTGCTCAGGTGGTTTTATGGCGATTTACCCCCTTTGGATACCCACCCTTCTTTCAGGCTCAGACCGGGGCCTAGCGTTTGGTCGACTTCTTCGCCTCATCAAACTGTTCAACCAGGGCACTTAGTTTTTCCGCCAGGTCAACCAGGGCGGCACTCGCATTGGTCGTGATATGGGCACCCTGGGCGGTCTGATAGGAGACCTCGTTGATATTGACGATGTTGCGGTTGATTTCCTCTGATACCGCATTCTGCTCTTCGGCGGCACTGGCGATCTGGGTATTCATATCCATGATCACACCCACTGCGGCCGAAATTTCAGCCAAGGCCTCGGCCGAACGCTCGACCTGCTCCACCCCCTCATTGGCACGCACCCCTACCTGCTCCATCGTCTGGACGGCATGCTGCACACCGAGCCGTACCTTGCCGACCATAGTGTGAATCTCCTCGGTAGAGCGATGGGTTCGGTTGGCGAGGGTACGCACCTCATCCGCGACGACCGCAAAACCCCGCCCCTGTTCACCGGCACGGGCGGCCTCGATGGCCGCATTGAGTGCCAAGAGATTGGTCTGTTCAGCGATACCCTTTATCACCTGCAAGATACCGTCAATACTCTCGCTGTCCTGCGCCAATTGTTGAATCGCCTTGGAGGCAGTTTTGATACTTGACGAGAGCGATTCAATAATGCCGATGGCCTCGGTCACGGTTAGCGCCCCCTGGCGGGTCTGCGTACTGGCATTCTGAGCGGCCTCGGCCGCATGGGCGGCGCTCTTGGAGACCTCATGGACGGTAGCCACCATTTCGTTCATGGCCGTCGCCACCTGTTCAATCTCGCTTTGCTGGCGGGTAATGTCATGCCCCGTCTGCCC
>JAHEDA010000122.1 GCA_024641445.1 Gammaproteobacteria bacterium | reverse complement strand
CGGCGAAGTGGACCTACGACAACATTGCCTACATGAAGCAGCAGCTTAAGTCGCTCGGTTTTGCTATCGACTGGCAACGCGAGGTCGCTACCTGCACGCCGGAATATTATCGCTGGAACCAGTGGTTGTTCCTGCGCATGCTGGAGAAGGGCATCGCCTATCAGAAGACCGGTACCGTCAACTGGGACCCGCTGGACCAAACGGTGTTGGCCAACGAGCAGGTGATCGATGGTCGTGGCTGGCGTACTGGTGCCGTGGTCGAGAAGCGTGAGATCCCCATGTATTACCTGCGCATCACCGATTACGCCGAAGAGCTGTTGGTCGACCTCGACACCCTGGACGAGTGGCCGGAGCGCGTGCGCACCATGCAGGCCAACTGGATCGGCAAGAGCACCGGTGTGCGCTTTGCGTTTCCTTACACGCTCGATGGCAAAGACGAGAGGCTATGGGTCTTCACTACCCGCGCCGACACCATCATGGGTGTAACCTTCTGTGCCGTGGCGGCCGAACACCCGCTCGCCACGCATGCGGCGAAAAATAATTCGAGGCTCGCTGAATTCATTGATGAGTGTAAACGTGGTTCAGTCATGGAGGCGGATATGGCCACCATGGAGAAGAAGGGCATGCCCACGGGTATCAGCGTGACACACCCGCTTACGGGTGAGCCGATCCCGGTGTGGGTCGGTAATTATGTACTGATGAGTTACGGTGAGGGTGCGGTGATGGCGGTGCCGGCACACGACGAGCGCGATTTTCATTTTGCCAAGCAGTACAAGTTGGCGATCAAGCAGGTTGTTTCTGTCGAAGGTGAACAGTTTACGATGGATGCCTGGTCCGAATGGTACGGTGACAAGACACATGGGCGTTGCATCAATTCAGGTAAATACGATGGTCTGAACTATTACGATGCCGTCGATGCCATCGCCGCCGACCTCAGAGCCAAGAATCTTGGTGACAAACAGATAATGTGGCGTCTGCGCGACTGGGGTATCTCACGTCAGCGCTATTGGGGCTGCCCGATCCCGATCATCCATTGCGATAGTTGCGGTGAGGTGCCAGTGCCAGATAAGGATCTGCCAGTCGTTTTACCCGAGGACTGTGTCCCGGATGGCTCTGGCAATCCCTTGCACAAGCGCGAGGATTTTCTCAGGTGTGCATGTCCCAAGTGTGGCAAGCCCGCGCGGCGTGAGACCGACACCATGGATACCTTTGTGGATTCCTCCTGGTATTACGCCCGTTTTGCCAGCGAGCGCAGTGACCGCACCATGGTTGATGCCGAGACCAATTACTGGATGCCGGTGGACCAATACATTGGTGGCATCGAGCACGCTATCTTGCACCTGCTCTATTCACGCTTCTGGTGGAAGGTGATGCGCGACATGGGGCTGGTGCAGGGCAAGGAGCCGTTCAAGCGTCTGCTCACCCAGGGGATGGTGTTGAACGAGATATTTTTCCGCAAGCCCAGCAGTGGTCGTATTCAATACTTTAATCCTGCCGATGTGGAGCTTAGGACCGATGACAAGGGGAATCGAGTCGGTGCGATTCTCAAGGCCGATGGTCAGCCGGTAGAGTCAGGCGGCATTGGTACCATGTCCAAGTCCAAGAATAATGGTATCGACCCACAGGCCCTGATCAAGCAATACGGTGCCGATACAGCACGCCTGTTCACCATGTTTGCCGCGCCTCCCGAGCAGACACTGGAGTGGTCGGACAGCGCAGTGGAGGGCGCATTTCGTTTTCTCAAGCGCCTGTGGAAACTCGTGCACGATCACGTTGCACAGGGTAAGCCAGACAGGCTCGAAACGAGTGCACTGAATAGCAATCAAAAGGACCTGCGTCGTCTGGTTCACGAGACCATCAACAAGGTGAGTGATGACATTGGCCGTCGCTACACCTTCAACACCGCTATTGCGGCTGTAATGGAGTTGATCAATGCCCTGGCTCGCTTCGATGATCGTTCCAGTCAAGGGCGTGCCGTGATGCAGGAGTCACTCGACATTGTGATATTGCTGCTCTCACCAATCGTTCCACATGTTACTCATGGACTGTGGCAGTCGCTGGGGCATAAAACCGCTGTGATCGATGCCACCTGGCCAGTCGCAGAAAGCAGTGCCCTGGTACGCGATAGTATTGAGCTGGTGGTTCAGGTCAACGGCAAGCTGCGTGGCCGCGTGGCTGTGGCCGCCGATGCAGATCGAAAACAAATTGAAATGACCGCCATGGCGGATGAGAACGTCAAACGCTTTGTCGAGGGGCAGGCCATTGCCAAGGTGATTGTGGTGCCGGGCAAGCTGGTGAACATCGTCGTTAAGGGGGGCGCGTGAGCAGTATCGAGACTCGGCATCTTGGCATTCCGCTATTGATACTCGCACTATTGCTACAGGGGTGCGGGTTTCATCTGCGAGGGAGTGTTGCGCTACCCTCAGTTATGCAGTCTGTCCACTTAGCGGGTACTGCGACAACGAGTACCCTCGCTCAATCTATAACCGCATTATTACGCGCCAATGGTGCCCGCCTGGTAAGTTCTACCACCGAGGCCACTGCGAGGCTGGAGATCCTTGGTGAGAAGCAGGATCGGCGTATCCTTGCCCTGAGTGCCGCCGGTAGTGTGAGCGAGTACGAGCTGAATTATCAGGTGAGCTTTCGCCTGAGTGATGCCAAGGCGAAGGAACTGATGGGCGAGCAGTCGATCGGTTTGACCATGAATTACCGCTTCGATCCGAACAATGCCCTGGCCATGGCGGACGAGGAGAGCAAGCTCCAGAACGAAATGGTACGTCGCGCGGCCGAACAGATCCTGCGACGCATCCAGGCGCGGGTTAAATAAGCGCCGATGAAGTTAAACCTTGGCCAGCTCACCACCCATCTGCAAAAGACCCTTGCGCCGATCTACGTCATCAGTGGTGACGAGCCCTTTCAGGTCGGTGAGGCGTGTGCCGCGATTCGGGAAAAGGCGCGTTCGCAGGGCTTTAGTGAGCGTCAGGTCTTCCACGTCGATGCCAAGTTTGACTGGCAGGAGTTCGCAGCCTCGGCCAGTGCGATGTCCCTGTTTGCCGAGCGTAAACTGATCGAGCTGCGTATCCCGACCGCCAAACCCGGTGACGAGGGGACCAAGAGTCTTGCTGCCTATGCGGCCAAGCCACCCGATGACACGATTCTGATGCTCATCTGCGGAAAGTTCGAACGTGCCCAGTTAAAGAGTAAGTGGCTTACTGCGCTGGAACAGGCGGGGGCATTGCTTGAAATATGGCCGATAGAGTTGTCGCAGCTACCCGCCTGGATCCAACAGCGCATGCAGTCACGCGGGATGCAGCCCACACCTGCCGCGGTGAAGTTACTCGCCGAACAGGTCGAGGGAAATCTGCTGGCGGCTGATCAGGAGATGGAAAAACTCTTGCTGTTGCATGGCGAGGGCCCGATCGATGTCGAGGATGTCGTCGCGGCAGTGTCGGACTCGGCGCGTTTTGATGTGTTCAGTCTGTTTGAGACCGCACTGCTCGGAGACACCGCGCGTGCCACGCGCATTCTGTCTGGTCTACGGGCGGAGGGTGTGGATGCCTTATCTCTACTGGGTGCCCTGGCCTTTCAGGTCCGCGCCCAGGCGGGTATGGCGCAGGCGTTAGTGCAAACGCGCGATGTGGAACAGGTGATGAACGAATACCGTATATGGGGTAAGCGCCAGACCAGTGTCCGGCTCGGTCTGCAACGCTATCGCGCCCCGGTGTGGCAGGCCATGTTACGCAAACTCTCCGATATTGATCGCATGGCCAAGGGCCTGGCGGCAGGCAGAGTCTGGGATGAGTTGTTACAATTAGTACTCTGGCTGGCGGGTTCACCCCTGCGACCTCCCGCAGGATTCAAGCCGATGGTGGCGCTGCGTGACTGAGCCATGTACGTAAACAGATTGATATAGATGGATGCCAAAGTGGATATCAAGCAATACATGACTGACGTGGGCCAACGTGCCCGCGCTGCGGCCCGTGTGCTGGCCAAGACCAGCACCGGCGCAAAGAATGCCGCCCTGTTGGCCATGGCCGAGGCCATCGTCGCGGCGCAGGCAGATGTGATCAGTGCGAACAAAAAAGATATGGACGCCGGGCGAGACAAGGGTCTGGATGATGCCTTGTTGGATCGGTTGATGTTAAACCAAGAGCGCATCCTTGGTATGGCCGAGGGGCTGCGTCAGATCGCGACACTCGCCGACCCCGTGGGCGCGATCACCGATATGAGCTATCGCCCCTCTGGCATTCAGGTGGGCAAGATGCGTGTCCCCCTCGGTGTGGTGGGGATCATCTATGAATCACGCCCAAACGTGACGGCGGATGCCGCGGCGCTGTGTCTCAAATCCGGTAACGCCGCCATCCTGCGTGGTGGCTCGGAGGCCCTGCACTCGAATCAGGCCATCGCACGGTGTATCCATGCGGGTCTGAAACAGGCGGGGTTACCGTTGGATGCCGTACAGGTCATTGAGACCCCCGACCGTGCTGCGGTGGGCGAGCTTATTACCATGTCGAAATATGTAGATGTGATTGTGCCACGCGGTGGCAAGGGGTTGATCGAGCGTATCAGCAGTGAGGCCCGCATACCGGTGATCAAACACCTGCACGGAATCTGCCACGTATATATAGATAGTGCGGCGGACTTACAGAAGGCGGTCAAGGTCGCCTACAACGCCAAGACCCAACGCTATGGTACCTGTAATACCATGGAGACGCTCTTGGTGGATACGGCCGTTGCCGCGAAGGTCTTACCTGAGCTTGGCAAGCTGTATCAGGATAAGGGGGTTGAGCTGCGTGGCTGCGAGGCAACGCGTACCCTGCTCAAGGGGATCAAGGCCGCGACGGTGGAGGATTGGGATACTGAATATCTGGCGCCCATATTGTCGATCCGTATTGTGAAGGGCCTTGATGAGGCAATCGAACACATTCATCAGCACGGCTCTGGCCACACCGATGCCATCATGACGGAGGACCTCGCGAGTGCCCGCCGTTTTATTACCGAGGTCGATTCAAGCTCGGTGATGATCAACGCCTCGACACGTTTTGCCGATGGCTTCGAATATGGTCTGGGAGCAGAGATTGGAATTAGTACCGACAAGATCCATGCCCGTGGCCCGGTCGGTCTGGAGGGTTTGACTTCGCAGAAATACGTCGTGATTGGCGATGGTCATGTCAGGACTTAGTGGCGCATTGCATGTGGCGAGTGGCGGGTAACATCAAACAAACAAGACATAGCACGTTTGGAGGGTGGTCAGCCGCCAGGTCGATAATTTCCAGCTACACGCAGCCCACCACTCACTACAATCTTCAAATATGATTGGTATTTACGGCGGTACCTTTGATCCCATCCACTACGGTCATCTGCGGCCGGTGTTGGAGGTGTGCGAGGCCCTGGAGATGTCACAGGTTCGCTTTATCCCCTGTGGGACCCCGCCACATCGTGAGTCTCCCAAGGCAACACCGTTACAGCGACTCAGTATGGTACGCGCGGCTATTGGTGATGAGGCGCGATTCGTCGTTGATGATCGCGAGATTCGGCGCGAGGGACCGTCCTATATGGTGGATACCCTGCGTTCGCTGCGTGGAGAGTATGGCGAGACACCACTCTGTCTGATCCTGGGGATGGATGCCTATCGACAACTCGATAGCTGGTATGAGTGGCAGGGCATTCCAGAGTTGGCACATATTGTGGTCATGAGGCGCCCTGGTGCGGGTTTGCACGGGATAAATATGCAGGCTGAGCCCCGCCGCTTGATGCGTCCCCGCGTGACGACGGATCCACGGTCGCTGTTACAACTCCCTGCGGGCAAGGTGTACTTGCAGGACATCACGCAATTGGCCATCTCGGCCACACATATCCGCCAGAGTCTGTCTCAAGGCGGGGATATTCGGTATCTGGTTCCGGAGGCAGTCCGCGAACTGATTTTACGTCAACATATTTATGGGTAGTTGTGCATGAAGGTAGATCAAAAACTGTTAGAGATCGTGGTGGAGGCATTGGAGTCGATTAAGGCCATCAACATCCGTGTACTGGATGTAATGGATAAAACCACGATGACCGATGTCTTGGTCATCGCCAGTGGCAATTCCACACGGCAGGTGAAGTCCCTGGCGCATGAGGTGCAGGAGAAGGCCCGCCAGGCCGGTTATCATGTCATCGGGGTCGAGGGTGAGCAGACCGGTGAGTGGGCGCTGGTAGACCTCGGTGATATTGTGGTGCACGTGATGCAACCGAGCGTGCGCGATTTCTATAACCTGGAAAAACTCTGGGGCGAAGACAGCCCTGGCGACTCTCAACAGGATGCTGGGTAGTTGGCCTGAGGTCATGCAGATACACCTCATCGCGGTTGGCAATCGAATGCCGGAGTGGGTTGAGTCTGGCTACCAGGAATACTCCAAGCGTATGCCCCCGGAGTGTAGTCTCCATCTCATCGAGGTCCCGGCCCAAAAGCGTGGTAAGGGTAGTGATACGACACGTATCCTGGCACAGGAGGGCGAGCGCATGGTGGCGGCGATCCCCAAAGGCGCGTTAATCCTGGCGCTCGCGGTGAGGGGGAGGGTCTGGAGTACCGAACAACTGGCAGAACAGATGCAAGGTTGGCTACAGGCCGGTCGTGATGTCGCACTGTTAATCGGTGGCCCGGAGGGTCTGGACCCAGGTTGTGAACGTCGTGCCGATGTTTGTTGGTCGCTCTCACCACTGACCTTTCCACACCCCCTGATGCGGGTTATCTTGGCCGAACAACTCTACCGTGCCATGAGTATTCTCAAGAACCATCCCTACCATAATAAATGAACCCATCCGCAGAATTTGATGTCTATCTGGCCTCTGGTTCACCGCGTCGGCGCGAATTATTGACGCAGATAGGTATCCGCTACGAGGTTCTGAGGGTGGATGTGGACGAGACGGTGCTGGCAGGCGAGACACCTGAAGACTATGTTCTACGGCTTGCACTGGCCAAGGCCAGTGCCGGGAAAGTTGTGCGGCAGCAGACTCGCCCTGTGTTAGGCGCCGACACTACTGTACTCATTGACGGCGAGCTACTGGGTAAGCCCACGACTGCAAAAGAAGGTGTCGACAGGCTCCTGCGCCTGAGTGGTCGGACTCACCAGGTCCTGACCGGGATTGCCTTGCTGGATAATCAGGAACAGACTGCCCTGAGCCGGAGTGAGGTTAGCTTTCACACCATTTCGCTAGCTGAGGCCACC
>JAHEDA010000442.1 GCA_024641445.1 Gammaproteobacteria bacterium | reverse complement strand
CGTCAGTGGTGCCCCGACCAGTGAAGCACAGGCCGATAATGCGGTAGTGCCGGGCACGATCTCCACATTGATGCAGCTCTGAGGCGTCCA
Source organism: Gammaproteobacteria bacterium (assembly GCA_024641445.1). Lineage (GTDB taxonomy): Bacteria > Pseudomonadota > Gammaproteobacteria > UBA6429 > Thiohalophilaceae > JAHEDA01. Next base: position 1,912 of record JAHEDA010000442.1, on the reverse strand, counting down.
GCCAGACTGCAACAAGACTTCATAAGTTGGGCCAGCCATCCCATAGACACCAATATCACCCGATGATACGAGTGCAACGGTCTTTCCCTGCAGCGCCTGTTCATAGGCCTCGACACAGCGATCGATCTCCTCGGTCATGCCCTTGCGCACAACCTCCTTTCCCTCCAGCAATTCTTTAACCAGTTGAATATAGGTGGAATATCCAATGACGACATCGGACTCGGCAATGGCATCACGGGCACGCTGACTCATGTGCTCCTTGCTGCCCGGTCCAAAACCCACCAGAAATATTTTTCCTTGCTTATTCATTCCGCAACCTCACTATCGATACCGTAGCATTCTTGCCATCACTACCACGGTACTTGTACTTTTCAATCAACAAATCATGCACCCCTGTCCTGGCTGCCAACATTGCGGCGGCCTCTGCAACCGCAGGAGTCCCCATGTACTTCATTACCATCGCAGAGGGATTTGGCACCACAACCTGCGTGAGCTGCTCGGCCGTATAAAACCACATGGGCCAACCATATTTCTCCGCAAGTTGTACCAGGCCCTGTTCATCGATCTTCTTATCGATGGTGGCTAAACCCGTAATATCCGCATTATCCAGGTCGATATGTTGCAATGCCTCATCAATAGCGGCCTCCAAGGTGGTGAGCGTGGTACCACGATCGCAACCCATGCCTACGATAACCTTATTCAAATCTGCCCCGCTGGTGGCCTGTAGACAACCAGACGCTCGGCCAGTTGTCTCCATATCTCTACATCGACCTCAGACTCGGTCACCCACAACACGGCCTTGTACTTATCCAAATCGACATCACCGAATCTCTCAAACAAAATAATGTTTTTGGGCAAGGGGGTGGGACGTGTCCACCACTTTCTGGAACCCGCCTCCTGTACGAAGGCGACAGGCTCCTCATTGACCACACACGCCGAGACACGCGTGATGTTGATCTTCGGGGCCTCTACCAGCCAGCCCAATTCGCGCCCGAGGATATCAACGGGGATCGTCTTGGCCACATCGGATGCGGTGGTTACGACGGCTGTTGCCCCTAATAGACGCGCTACCGATTCGGCATAGGCATTCGCACCACCCACATGTCCCGACAGGACAGGGATTACAAACTGCGCCGCATCGTCCACGACGAGAATACCAGGGTCGATGTCCTTGGACTTCAGATGTGGGGCAATCAAGCGAACCACCGCCCCCAAAGAGACGAAAAATACAATTTGATCGTATCGGGCAAACAGATCCGAGATGAGCGCACTCAGTGCGCCACAATAGGCATGCATCGTATTTTGAACATTGGCCATACTCTCTGCAAATTTTTCCGCGATGACAATCTCAGCCTGCGGCATTTTCACTGCAAGGCCCGCGACTTGACATGCACCGTGCTTGGTAATCGCAACCAAGGCCACTCTCGATTCTGCGTGACTGGTCATGCCGTCTCCTCTTCAGCTAGCATGGATTTTTTGCGGCAGCCACGAATCATCTCCCCACGTAGCCGCTCTGGATTTTTGATCAAGACCAGCGAGAGATAATTGACCTTCTCTCCACGTAGACTCTTAACATCGCGTACCACACGCTCATCGGGGGATCCCGCTTTCTCGATAAAGCAACTACTCTCTAACAGGGACTTCTTCTCAAGCATACTGATAATGTCATCCAATAAGGGTTTAACCTTTAGCAGCACCAAGGTATCAAAATCGATTAGCAACTTCTCAATCATCCCAATACCATAACCAGCCGGGATAATCGCAATAGTGTCATCGACATCCGATAGTGGGGTCTGTATGCGTGCCGCGGCGGCGTTAAAGGAGGACACACCCGCGATGACCTCGATCTCTACCGCCTCATCCATGGCCTGTACTGTGCGTGACAAATGACCGAAGGTCGAGTAGGTCGAGG
>JAHEDA010000121.1 GCA_024641445.1 Gammaproteobacteria bacterium | reverse complement strand
TCACTGCCGTCCCGTATGGGTCTGTTGCTGGACATGACCCTGCGTGACATCGAACGCATTCTGTATTTTGAGGCCTTCGTGGTGATCAGTCCCGGCATGACCCAGCTGGAACGCGGTCAGTTGCTGAGCGATGAACAGTATCTTGATTCAATCGAACAATTCGGTGATGAATTCGATGCCCGTATGGGTGCCGAGGCGATTCACGAGTTACTGCGTACACTCGACCTCGAACCCGAGGCGGCGCGTATGCGCGATGACATCGGTTCCACCAAGTCCGAGACCAAGCTGAAGAAGCTGGGCAAGCGACTGAAGTTGATTGAGGCCTTCCTCGATTCCGGTAATCGTCCAGAGTGGATGGTGATGACAGTGCTACCAGTGCTGCCGCCCGAGTTGCGTCCGCTGGTTCCGCTCGAGGGTGGTCGCTTTGCAACCTCCGACCTGAATGACCTGTATCGCCGTGTCATCAATCGTAACAATCGTCTCAAGCGTCTGCTGGATTTGAACGCGCCTGACATCATCGTGCGTAACGAAAAGCGCATGTTGCAAGAGGCCGTCGATGCCCTGCTGGATAACGGTCGTCGTGGCCGTGCCATCACCGGCTCCAACAAGCGCCCGCTCAAGTCTCTTGCCGATATGATCAAGGGTAAGCAGGGCCGCTTCCGTCAGAACCTGCTCGGCAAGCGCGTCGACTACTCCGGTCGTTCCGTTATCGTGGTAGGTCCCACCCTGAAGCTGCATCAGTGCGGTTTGCCGAAGAAGATGGCGCTGGAGCTATTCAAGCCCTTTATTTTCTCCAAGCTGGAGCGGCGTGGTCTGGCCACGACGATTAAGGCCGCCAAGAAGATGGTCGAGCGCGAAGGCCCAGAGGTATGGGATATCCTGGAAGAGGTTATCCGCGAACATCCCGTGATGCTGAACCGCGCCCCGACCCTGCATCGTCTGGGTATCCAGGCGTTTGAACCACAACTGGTCGAAGGCAAGGCGATCCAATTGCATCCGTTGGTGTGTACCGCCTTCAACGCCGACTTCGATGGTGACCAGATGGCCGTACACGTGCCGCTGTCCATTGAGGCGCAGTTGGAAGCGCGTGCCCTGATGATGTCCACCAACAACATTTTGTCACCCGCAAACGGTGAGCCGATCATCGTGCCGTCGCAGGACGTGGTGCTGGGTCTGTATTACCTCTCGCGTGAGCGTGTCAACGCCAAGGGTGAGGGAATGGTTTTTGCCGATACCATGGAGGTGCAGCGCGCCTTCGCTACCGGTATGGCACACATGCAGGCCAAGGTTAAGGTTCGTATCCATGAGATTGTCGTCGATGCCGAGGGCAATAGCACGGAGAACACGCGTCTTCGAGATACGACCATCGGTCGCGCCATCATTTGGGATATCGTCCCCAAGGGGCTGCCCTTTGACCTCGTCAATCAGGACATGAACAAGAAGGCGATCTCGCGCGTATTGAACGCGTGTTATCGCCGCTTGGGCCTGAAGGATACGGTTATCTTCGCTGACCAGTTGATGTACACCGGGTTCAATTACTCTACTAAGGCCGCTGTCTCCTTTGGTGTCAACGACATGGTGATCCCTGACGATAAGTACACCATCCTGGCCAATGCCGAGGGGCAGGTAAAGGAAATCGAGGATCAATACGCCTCTGGTCTGGTGACGTTTGGCGAGCGCTATAACAAGGTCGTCGATATCTGGTCACATACCAACGACCAGATTGCCAAGGCTATGATGGAAAAGCTCGGTACCGAAGAGGCTATTGATGCCGAAGGTAAGGTGGTACGTCAGAAGTCCTTCAACTCCATCTTTATGATGGCGGACTCCGGTGCGCGTGGTAGTGCCGCCCAGATCCGTCAGCTCGCGGGTATGCGTGGCCTCATGGCCAAGCCCGATGGCTCCATCATCGAGACACCGATCACCGCGAATTTTCGCGAGGGTCTGTCGGTACTCCAGTACTTTATCTCTACCCACGGTGCCCGTAAGGGTCTCGCGGATACCGCGTTGAAGACCGCGAACTCGGGGTACCTGACCCGTCGTCTGGTCGACGTGTCACAAGACCTGGTGGTTACCGAGGTCGATTGCGGTACTCAGAAGGGTCTGAGTGTTACCAGCTTGATCGAGGGTGGTGACGTGGTCGAGCCATTGCCCGAGCGTGTGCTCGGTCGTGTAGTAGCTGAGGACGCCCTTAGTGTTGACGGTGATGTGCTGATCAATGCGGGCACTCTGCTGGATGAACAGTGGGTTGCGCGTCTGGAGTCTATGGGTATCGACCACATCAAGGTGCGTTCGCCGATTACCTGTGAGAGCCACTATGGTGTGTGTTCATCCTGTTATGGTCGTGACCTGGCGCGTGGACATAAGGTCAACATTGGTGAGGCCATCGGCGTTATCGCAGCACAGTCCATCGGTGAGCCAGGTACACAGCTCACCATGCGTACCTTCCACATCGGTGGTGCGGCCTCACGTTCTGCGGCAATTAATAGTATCCAGGTCAAGACCAAGGGTACGGTGCGTCTGCATAACATCAAGACTGTTCAGCATGCCAGTGGTAACAATGTGGCGGTCTCTCGCTCGGGTGAAATCACCGTACTGGACGAGCACAGCCGTGAGCGTGAACGCTACAAGGTCCCCTACGGTGCCGGTATCTCCGTCAACGATGGTGATGCCGTCGTGGCGGGACAGATCGTTGCTAACTGGGACCCACATACTCACCCCGTTATCACTGAGGTGAAGGGTTACATCAAGTTCTCCGATATCGTCGATGGCGTGACGGTGCAGGTCGAGATGGATGAGGTCACGGGTCTCTCCAGCCTGGTCATCATCGATCCCAAGCAGCGTACCGGTGCCGCCAAGGACATGCGCCCAGTGGTGAAACTGGTGGATGACAAGGGTAAGGACCTGAACATTGCCGGTACCGAGATCCCTGCACACTATGTTCTCCCCGGCGGTGCGATTATCACCATGAAAGACGGTGCGGCCGTGGGTGTGGGTGACGCGATTGCGCGTATCCCACAGGAGTCTTCCAAGACCCGTGATATTACCGGCGGTCTACCCCGCGTGGCCGACCTGTTCGAGGCACGTAAACCGAAGGAACCGGCCATCATGGCGGAGATCACCGGTACGATCAGCTTTGGTAAGGAGACCAAGGGCAAGCAGCGTATCGTGATTACCCCGGCCGAGGGCGAGACCCACGAAGAGCTGATCCCGAAGTGGCGTCACGTAACCGTGTTCGAGGGTGAGCATGTCGAGCGTGGTGAAGTCATTGCCGAGGGCGAGGCCAATCCTCACGATATCCTGCGACTGCTGGGTGTGGCTGAAATGAGCCGTTATATCGCCAATGAGGTGCAGGACGTGTATCGCCTCCAGGGTGTAAAGATCAACGATAAGCACATCGAGGTTATCGTGCGCCAGATGCTGCGTAAGGTTGAGATTACCCATCCCGGCGAGACCCGTTTCCTCAAGGGTGAACAGGTCGAGCGCTCACGTCTGTATGACGAAAATGAGCGAGCCGAGAAGGACGGTAAGCAGCTGGCCAGTTATACCCCCATGTTATTGGGTATTACTAAGGCCTCCCTGGCGACCGAGTCCTTCATCTCCGCCGCCTCCTTCCAGGAGACCACCCGAGTCCTCACCGAGGCGTCGGTAACCGGTAAGGTCGACGACCTGCGTGGCCTGAAGGAAAACGTCATCGTTGGACGTCTCATCCCGGCCGGCACGGGTCTGGCCTACCACCTCGAACGCCGCCGCCGCCGTAAGGCAGAAATGGCCGCAGGTAGCGCGGTTCTCGCGGCGGAGGTTGAGGCCAAGATCCAGGCGGAAGTGGCGGCCCTGGCGGCCAGCGAGGCCGAACCCGGTTCAAACGGGGAAGGCTGAGAAAAACTGGGCTATTTACCCGGTTAAGGCGGGGGGGCAGTTGACGCCATCCCCGTGATTCACTACAATCTCGCGCCTCACGACAGGCTGGGTCTTGAGCCCAACCTGTCGTTTATTTTCTGGAGTTTTAAAGACTTATGGCAACAATTAACCAGTTGGTGCGCAAACCGCGCAGAAGTAAGGTTGAAAAGACCACGGTCCCGGCGCTGCAGGGCAGCCCGCAGAAGCGTGGTGTGTGTACCCGTGTCTATACCACGACGCCGAAAAAGCCGAACTCGGCACTGCGTAAGGTAGCGCGTGTACGCCTGACGAACGGTTACGAAGTGACTTCATATATAGGTGGTGAAGGCCATAACCTGCAGGAGCACTCGGTGGTCCTGATCCGTGGCGGTCGTGTCAAAGACCTGCCAGGTGTGCGTTATCACACTGTCCGTGGCTCACTGGATACCGCGGGTGTGAAGGACCGGAAACAGTCTCGCTCCAAATACGGTGCCAAGCGTCCCAAGGCCTAAAACGGGCTAGGGCAGATTTTATAGCGACATGGGAAATGGTCCCGGGTCGTATTAACAGCTAGATACCAGGAACAAAGTTCATGGCAAGAAGAAGAGATGCAGCAAAACGGACGATCCTGCCAGACCCCAAGTTTGGGTCGCAGCGGATCACCAAGTTCATCAATATGCTGATGCAGAGCGGCAAGAAATCCGTAGCGGAGAGCATTGTTTATGGTGCCCTGGATACTATTACCGAGCGCAGCAAGGGCGATGCCATTGCGGTGCTGGAGAAGGCGCTTGATAACGTTGAGCCGATGGTCGAGGTAAAATCTCGCCGCGTTGGTGGTGCGACTTATCAGGTTCCGGTAGAGGTTCGCTCTGATCGTCGCGATACCTTGGCCATGCGCTGGTTGGTAGACGCGGCCCGCGCCCGTGGCGAGAAGGGCATGCGCCTGCGCCTGGCGGGTGAGATTTTGGATGCAGCAGAGAATCGTGGTTCTGCTGTGAAGAAGCGTGAAGATACACATCGCATGGCGGAGGCGAATAAGGCCTTTGCTCATTATCGCTGGTAATTGCGCGACTGATTAGAGTGTAAGACCGTGGCACGAAAAACCCCCATCGAGCGCTACCGCAATATCGGTATCATGGCGCACATCGATGCGGGTAAGACGACCACGACAGAGCGAGTGTTATTTTATACCGGTATCTCACACAAGATTGGTGAGGTGCATGACGGCGCTGCCACCATGGACTGGATGGAGCAGGAGCAGGAGCGGGGTATCACGATTACCTCGGCGGCCACGACCTGTTTCTGGAGCGGCATGGACAAGCAGTTCTCGGAACACCGTATCAATATCATTGATACGCCCGGGCACGTGGACTTTACGATTGAGGTAGAACGCTCGCTGCGCGTGCTCGATGGCGCCTGCGCCTTGTTTTGCGCGGTGGGTGGAGTAGAGCCTCAGTCTGAGACGGTGTGGCGCCAGGCAACGAAATACCATGTGCCGCGCGTTGCCTTCGTCAACAAGATGGATCGTGCAGGGGCGAATTTCCTGCGCGTGGTTGAGCAGATTCGTAAGCGCCTTGGCTCGAATGCCGTGCCGTTGCAGATGAGCATCGGGGCCGAGGAGAACTTCAAGGGCGTGGTCGACCTGATCCGCATGAAGGCGATTTACTGGAATGAGGCAGACATGGGTGCGACCTATGACCTGCGCGACATTCCGGCAGACATCCAGGCCAAGTGTCAGGAGCTGCGTGAACAGATGGTCGAGGCCGCCGCCGAGGCCAACGAGGAACTGATGAATAAGTACCTCGAGGCTGGTGACTTGGCGGCTGAAGATATTAAGAAGGGACTGCGTATGCGTACGCTGGCCAATGAGATCGTCCCGGTACTATGTGGCTCCGCCTTCAAGAACAAGGGTGTGCAGGCCATGCTGGATGCGGTGGTTGAATATCTCCCTTCGCCGGAAGATGTCCCCGCCATCAAGGGAACTCTGGACGATGCGAACCACACAGCGGCAGAGCGGCATAGTTCCGATGAGGAGCCCTTCTCTGCCCTGGCGTTCAAGATCATGACCGACCCGTTCGTCGGTACCTTGACCTTCTTCCGGGTGTATTCCGGGGTACTGAATTCTGGAGACGGGATTTACAACTCGGTCAAAGGCAAGAAAGAGCGAGTCGGGCGCATTGTGCAGATGCATGCCAATAGCCGCGAAGAGATTAAGTCGGTTTGCGCGGGTGATATTGCCGCCGCCGTTGGTTTGAAGGATGTCACCACGGGTGACACCCTGTGTGACCAGACGAAGGTGATTATCCTGGAGCGGATGGAGTTCCCCGAACCGGTGATCTCCGTGGCCATTGAGCCCAGAACGACGGTAGACCAGGAGAAGATGGGCATCGCCCTGTCCAAGCTGGCCCAGGAGGACCCTTCATTTCGTGTTCACACGGATGAAGAGTCTGGCCAGACGATTATCTCGGGTATGGGCGAACTGCACCTAGAGATTATCGTTGACCGCATGAAGCGTGAGTTCAAGGTCGAGGCCAATGTGGGTGCCCCCCAGGTGGCCTACCGCGAGACCATCCGCAAGGTGGTTGAAAAGATTGAGGGCAAGTTTGTACGCCAATCCGGTGGGCGCGGCCAGTTCGGCCATGTCTGGCTCAAGATTGAGCCGCAGGAATCTGGCAAGGGTTATGAATTTGTAAACGCCATCGTGGGTGGCGTAGTGCCGAAGGAATACATCCCGGCGGTAGATAAAGGTATTCAGGAGGCCATGCAGAACGGTGTTGTGGCAGGCTTCCCGGTAGTTGATGTCAAGGTTACCTTGATTGACGGCTCCTACCACGAGGTCGATTCATCTGAAATGGCATTTAAGATCGCCGGTTCGATGGGTTTCAAGGATGGTCTTAGGAAGGCTAGCCCGGTACTGCTAGAGCCCGTCATGAAGGTAGAGGTTGTGACCCCCGAGGATTACATGGGTGATGTCATGGGTGACCTGAACCGTCGGCGTGGCATTGTGCAGGGGATGGATGATAGTCCGAGTGGCAAGATTGTTCGTGCCGAGGTGCCACTGGGTGAGATGTTTGGTTATGCCACCTCATTGCGTTCTGCGACGCAAGGGCGGGCGACATACAGCATGGAGTTCACTCGCTATGCTGAGGCGCCAACCACAGTGACAGACAAAGCGGTTAAAAAGGCTTCTTGAGATTAACGAGTAATTTGATTTAAGAGGGTAAGACAGTGTCCAAGGAAAAATTTGAGCGTAAAAAGCCCCACGTGAACGTGGGTACGATTGGTCACGTAGACCATGGCAAGACGACACTGACTGCGGCACTGACCGTAGTACAGGCGAAGAAATTTG
>JAHEDA010000120.1 GCA_024641445.1 Gammaproteobacteria bacterium | reverse complement strand
GCCACGAATCTTGCCAGTTATTATGCCTCGCAGGGGTTTCCAACCGCATTGATCGACCATGACCCGCAGGGCTCCAGCATGCGTTGGTTGAGTGAGCGGTCCAAGGAGCTTCCCCCCATCCATGGGGTAGCGGCGGCTAGGCGCCCACGCGGTGGCGTGACCATGTCCTGGCACCTGCGCATGCCACCCGAGATTCAACGCGTGATTGTCGATGCCCCGGCCGGGGTGAGTGACCAAAAACTGGTCGAGATCATCAAAGATGTAAACGCCATCGTCATCCCAATCCTGCCCTCGCCCATTGATATCCATGCCGCCAGTCGCTTTATAGAGGAACTACTCCTGGTTGGGCGGGTGCGTCAACAGGGGATGCGAATCGGCGTGGTGGCCAACCGGGTGCGCGACCAACAGACCCAGGTCTATCAATCCTTCGAACGTTTTCTGAATACCCTGAAGATGTCGTTTGTTACGACCATTCGAGATAGTCACAACTATATCTATGCGGCGGGAAATGGCATTGGTATCTATGAACTGTGGGACCGCCAGGTCGAGTTGGATAAATCACAGTGGCAGCCCTTGTTAACCTGGTTGGATGGGGCGGGTTCCAACACGACCCAGTTTCAACACGCCGTTTAACTCGCTGTTTCAGGCCCCATAAAATATCACACGCCCGTCCAGTTCGAGCCGTTGTATTTGACAATCGTATAGCTGGCTAAGCGGTTCCTCCTGTACTACCTCACTCACCGAACCCGCAAGGCACCTGCCATCCCCGTAGAGCAGTATCGCGTGCGTGCAAAAGCGCGCGGCCAGATTAAAATCGTGCAGGACCATGATCGCGCCTCGTCCCTGAGTCTGTACCAGTACCTGCAAATGCCGTAGCAACAGGAGTTGGTGTTTTGGGTCAAGGTGATTGGTCGGCTCATCCAACAGCATTATCGGCGGGGCCTGGACCAACAGGGTTGCGATGGCTACGCGCTGGCGTTCACCACCGGAGAGTGAGGTGAGCCGACGTTGTTCGAGTCCCTCTAGGTCTACTTGCCGTAAGGCCGTTTGCATTGCGCGATAGTCGCCCTCGTTTTCCCACTGCCATAGGCCTTTGTATGGGTGTCGACCCGCCAGCACGGCCTCGGCAACGGTGCCGGGAAAGACATCCGTATGTTCTTGCGGGAGTAGGCCCAGCAGGCGTGCGCGTTGGCGTGGGGGGAGGTTGAAAATATCGTGTTCGCCTAAGCGGATTTTACCGGCGATGGGATGGCACAGGCCCGCCAGGGTGTGCAGGAGGGTGGTCTTGCCACTGCCATTGGGGCCGAGGATAGCCCATGCCTCACCGGCATTGAACAGTACGGAGAGGTCGTCGCAGAGCGTTCGGTCCCGCACGCCTAACTGTAAATTATGGATCGCCAGCGTGGACATCAGACCCTGACCTCATTGCGCTGTAACAGGTACAGAAAGATCGGCACCCCAATCAGCGCCGACAGGATACCCACGGGGAGTTGGCTGGGCGCGAGCAGGGTGCGGGCGAGGGTGTCGGCAATCACTAACAGACTCCCCCCCATGAGGACGCTCGCGGGCAGTAACAGGCGGTGGTCACGGCAGCCGAGCAGTCGTAATAGATGTGGGACAACCAGGCCAACAAATCCCACGCTGCCAGCGAGGGTGACGGCCATGGCCGTCATAAGTGAGGCCAATAGATAGAGGAGGATGCGCAGTCTGGCGATGTTGACCCCCAGGCTCGCCGCTTGCAATTCGCCAAAGCTAAGGATGTTGAGGGCGCGGGCAAGGGGGAGACTCCCCAGTAGGGTGATAAAGAGCACGGTGACTCCCAGGCTAGGCCGACTACTGTCCGCCAGGTCACCCATAAGCCAAAACAGCATACCGTGCAGGGCACGCTCCGGGCTGATGCTGAGAATGAAACCTGTGAGTGCGCCCCACCCGGAGGTCATCACCACTCCCGTGAGCAGGAGTTTGGCTGGGCTCCAGTTGCCGCGTCGTTGTGCCAGACCAAATACCAGGATCATGGCCAGGAGGGCGCCACCGAATGCGCTCAGGTGTAAGGCAATACCGCTGAGTCCGAGCAGGATGGCGAGCAGGGTGAACACAGCCGCACCACCCGAGACACCCAGGATGTAAGGGTCGGCGAGGGGGTTGCGCAGCAAGACCTGCATCAAGGCACCCGCCAGCGCCAACAGGCCGCCCACGGCAAAGCCGTTCACGGCCCGCGGCAGACGCAGGTCAAGCACGATTTGGCTCGCGAGGGTGTTGCTGTCTCCCTCGATTGCCTTGAGTAGGTCGCTTGGGGTAAGGCCGACACTTCCAAGGCTGAGCGCCAGGCCCAGGCTAAGGATCGTCAACAGCCCTAGCAGGCTGAAAAAGGCGTAGGGTCTCAGGGGCATTAGGCCTTGATCTCAACCGGTTCGGGTCCCGCGCGTAGGCTCAGGATGCGCCAGCCTCGCATCTCGGCGTGTTGCGCCAGGGTCTCGTCCGGGTCAACCGCCACCGGGTTTTCGACCTGTTCCAGGAGGGGGATGTCATTGAGGGAGTCACTGTAAAAATAGCTGCCTGTCATAGGGTGAGGCTTAGTCGCCAGCCATTGCTGCAGGCGCTGGATCTTGCCCTCGCGGAAGCACGGGGTGCCGCTGACTCGGCCCGTGTATCGACCATTGAGCCTCTCCGGGTCGGTGGCGAGGAGGTCATCGACCCCTAGCTCACGGGCAATGGGTTCCGTGACGAAACGATTGGTCGCGGTGATGATCAAGAGGGTATCTCTCCGCTGCCGGTGTTCCGCCAGCAGATGGCGAGCGGCGGGCAGGATGATCGGCAGGATGGCCTCCTGCATAAAGCGACGGTGGAGTGCGTCCAGGGTCGCCGGGGTATTTGCAGCCAGCGCTTGCAGACTGAAGGCGAGAAATTCCTGAATGTCTAATTCCCCAGCTTTATAGAGGTCATAAAAGCGCTGATTTTCGCGTTCAAAGCGCTCGCCATCGACGATGCCCTCTTGCGCCAGGAAGCGTCCCCAGAGGTAATCGCTATCTCCCTTCAACAGGGTGTTGTCCAGGTCAAATATGGCCAGTGCCACGTCATTTCCCCCTAGTTTGCCCTAAAACGCGGCATGATAGCCCAGTCTTCGGCTCGAATGTCGATCGGACTTGCCAGGGAGAGAAATTGGCCTCCATACCATATAGATGAGACATTGCCCGGCTGGCTGTCTTATGAAACAATCAATTGAGTTCACAAACTGCCCCCAAAGAGCTTTGCAAGTGATTGATAATGAAGGATACAGAGCCAACGTCGGTATCATCATATGTAATGGTGACGGGCGGCTATTCTGGGCGCGCCGAATCGGCGAAGAGGCCTGGCAGTTTCCCCAGGGCGGCATTCGAGAGGAAGAGACCCCGCAGCAGGCGCTGTTTCGTGAGCTCAACGAGGAGATTGGGCTCAGCGCTGACGATGTGGAGATCATGGGGTGCACGCGCGATTGGCTGCGGTATCAGATCCCCAAGCGCTTGATGCGTCATCACAACAAACCCCTCTGTATTGGCCAAAAACAAATCTGGTTTATGTTGCGCCTCGTGAGCGGAGAGCACAATGTGTGCCTGGATAGTAGCGTCACACCGGAGTTTGATCGTTGGCGCTGGATCGATTACTGGTCGCCGGTTCGACAGGTTGTTGCGTTCAAGCGTGGTGTCTACCGACGTGCACTCAAAGAGTTGGCACCCTTGCTCGTGGACGAGACGAGTGTGAGGTCGGCGCAATCCTGAGCACCCGCGATAGCGCGCACGAACGTCCTGTTTATTACCCTATGTGTAAGGCTGGAATGATTCCGGTAAGGAAGATGTGTGCTGCCGTGCGTGGTGCGTTTGAATTAAAGCAAATGGAGAAGTTATAGCGAGATGCTCGATACCCTGCGCCGCATTATCCAGGAGGTCAACAGTGCCAAGAATTTGGATCAGGCACTATTGATCATCGTTGCGCGGGTACGTAAGGCGATCAATGCCGATGTCTGCTCGGTGTATCTCTCGGACGATACGCAAAAAAAACATGTATTGATGGCAACTGAAGGCCTCAATATCGAGGCGGTTGGAAAGGTCAGACTCGACTTTAAACACGGCCTGGTGGGACTCGTCGGTGAGCGAGCCGAACCGATCAATCTTGAAGATGCCCCTTCACATACGCGGTATCACTACTTCCCCGAGTCTGGAGAAGAAAAATTTCACGGGTTTCTCGGTGTACCGATTATTCACCATCGCCGCGTCCTCGGCGTGTTGGTGGTGCAGCAGAAAAAGAAACAGCGTTTTGACGAAGAGAATCTCACCCTTCTTATAACTATCGCCGCACAATTAGCGGGTGCCATGGCGCATGCCGACGCGAGTGGTGAGATCGATCGCCTGTTGGGGCAACATGAGACGACGCGTGATGCGCGACCTCTGCTGGGCGTTCCAGGTGCCCCTGGCGTCGTGCTGGGTAGTGCAGTCGTCATTTATCCCCCCGCCGATCTTGAGTCGGTCCCCAATCGAAAGGCCAAGGATATCGAGGGCGAGTTGACCCTCTTTCGTAATGCCCTGGCCGCGGTAAAGCAGGACATCCTGACCCTATCGGCGCGGGTACAGGATCTACTCCCGGCGGAAGACAGGGCCCTGTTCGATGCCTATTCCTTGATGCTCGACAGCGATACCTTGGTCAATGCCACTGAAGATCGCATTCGGAATAATAATTGGGCCCAGGGCGCCTTGCGTGAAACGATTCTTGAACACGTTAAGGTGTTTGAGGCCATGGAAGACACCTATCTGAGTGAGCGCGCAGATGATGTCTATGACCTCGGTCGTCGCATACTGGTGTATCTGCAAAAATCCAATCACCGCGTTATCGATTACCCACACGACACGGTGTTGGTCGGTGAAGAGATCGCGGCCTCTATGTTGGCAGAGGTCCCCTCGGATCGCCTCAAGGGTGTTATCTCGGTCAAGGGTTCGCGCACCTCACACGTATCGATCCTTGCGCGTGCGCTGGGTATTCCCTCCGTCATGGGGGTGATCGACCTGCCGGTTGGGCGTGTCGATGGTAGTCGCGTGATTGCAGATGGCTACAGTGGCTTTGTCTACATCTCGCCAAGCGATACGGTTTGCAATGAGTACAAACGGCTGATACGGGAAGAGGCCGAGCTGTCAGATGAGTTGAAGGCCTTGCGGAATCTGCCGGCCGAAACCCAGGATGGCCTGCATATCCCTCTATATGCCAATACCGGCCTGCTTTCAGATATCACACCTTCACTCAATAGTGGTGCCGAGGGGATTGGACTGTATCGTACCGAGTTCCCGTTTATGATCCGGCAACAGTTTCCGGGTGAGGAGGATCAGTACCGTATTTATCGCAAGGTAGTCGAAGACTTCGCCCCTCGTCCGGTGACTCTACGCACGCTCGATATCGGTGGCGACAAGTCCTTGCCGTATTTTCCGATCAAGGAAGACAATCCCTTTCTCGGATGGCGCGGCATTCGCATTACCCTTGACCACCCCGAAATCTTTCTGGTGCAGGCCCGTGCCATGATTCGCGCCAGCGCCGGGCTCAATAATCTGAAGATATTGCTGCCTATGATCTCGGACATCAAGGAGCTGAATGAGGCGATGTTGTTGATTCAGCGGGCCTATGCCGAATTGCGTGAGGAAAATGATCAGTTAGTCATACCTGAGGTGGGTGTGATGGTCGAGGTCCCCTCGGCGGTGTATCAAATAGAAAAGCTGGCGCGTGCCGCTGCATTCATATCGATTGGTACGAATGACTTGACCCAGTATTTATTGGCGGTCGACCGTAATAATTCCCGTGTTGCCGATCTCTACGACTCTCTCCACCCCTCGGTGCTGATGGCGGTGCAACAGGTGGTTAAGGGGGCGCATGCACAGGGCAAGCCGGTCAGTGTCTGTGGTGAGATGGCGGGCGACCCGGCCGCGGCGATTCTATTGCTCGGCATGGGCGTGGATAGCCTAAGCATGAGTGCATCGAGTCTGGCGCGGGTCAAGTGGGTCATTCGGAATATGACGCGCCAGCGTGCCAGCAGTATTCTTGACGAGGTGCTGGAAATGGATGATGCCAAGCTGATTCGCTTGCGCCTGAATAGTGCCCTGAATGAAGCGGGCCTGGGTGGTTTAATCCGCGCCGGACGCTAGCGCCTGCTATGCTTAGTCGAACCACTTGTCTTGCTGTGCAACAAAAGGAACCCTATGGCACAGGCTCAATATAATGTCAGTGAACCAGACCGTAAGCTGGAGGTTCGCCAGTTACTTGAAGAGCTGGTGAGTGATGGGCGACTGGAGAAGGCGCAGCTCGATCAGTTTCTAATCCCCGCGCGCACCGGCCGGCTGGATATACATGCCATGGTCATCCTGGCGCAACAGGAGTGGCCGGACAAGAAGCACGCAACTAAAAAACTCGATTTAGAGGTGCTGACCCAATGGTTGGCCCAGCGCAGTAAATTACCCTATCTCCGCATTGACCCACTCAAGGTGGATGTCACCACGGTGACCGCAGTGGTCTCGGCCGCCTATGCCAACCGCTTCAAGATACTCCCCATCAAGGTTGAAAAGGACAAGGTCATCGTTGCGACAGCCGAGCCTTATGTTCGCAGTTGGGAGCACGAGCTTAGTCATGTCACGGGGCTGCAGATTGAGCGCGTGATTGCCAATCCGGTTGATATCTCGCGTTACCTGAATGAGTTTTACAGTGTTAGTCATTCGATTCGTCGGGCCACCAGCGAGACCAGCGGCCAGGGTATGCCGGGGGTCTCCAATTTTGAGCAATTGATTGAGCTGGGCAAGGCGGGGCGTCTTGATACCAATGATCAAAGTGTCGTGCATCTGGTGGACTGGCTATTGCAATATGCCTTTGACCAACGAGCCAGCGATATTCACCTGGAACCACGACGCGATATCAGCAAGATTCGTTTCCGTATCGACGGTGTCTTGCACCTGGTCAATGAGATGCCGACTCCCGTGATGGCGGTGGTAACCAGTCGCATCAAGGTCCTCGGCCGAATGGATGTGGTGGAGAAGCGTCGTCCACAGGATGGTCGTATCAAGACCAAGATGCCGGATGGCGCGGAGATCGAGTTGCGTCTCTCCACCATGCCCACTGCCTTCGGTGAGAAGTTGGTTATGCGTATCTTCAACCCCGAAGTCCTGGTCAAGGATTTCACTGCCCTGGGGTTTAGTGAAAGAGATATCGGGGCCTGGAATGGGATGGTGAATCAACCGCATG